>JAUVRN010000252.1 GCA_030597645.1 Candidatus Zixiibacteriota bacterium | reverse complement strand
CCGTGTCGGTCACGATCAGGATCGCACGGAACTGGGCCTGCCAGATGCTGTCGGGTTCCAGCCGAACGAACTCCAGGCTGGACCGGGTGACGTGGTAGTAGTACTCCGTGTAACAGGAATCATGACTCCGCGCCAGACGGTACGTCGCATAGCTGGCCGTCACGGGCAGCGCAGCCGCCACCGGCGCGCACAGCGCGAGCACACCTGCTGCAGCCAGGCCCAGCGAGAGAATCGCCGATCGATGCAAAAGATTTGAGGTCACGTCTAGTTCCGTCTCCAATACTCGCCGTCGTACGGATACTGCAGTTCGTAGTCGCCGCTGCCTCGCCGGTCCACAAACACGAACTCCAGGTTGTGATCGTAATATCGCCAAACCTGCCATGGTGCGTTATACGGAAACCCGTCCGCGTCGAAGGGGTGCCACTCCACGTCATCGGGCTCGCCGTGACTGATGTAGATACGCCCGCGGTCCGTGCGCCAGCCCGGCCGGTGGTCGGCAGAGAATACGGCGTTGGTGTGCCGCACCCGCCGGTAATATTCATCCCGGTACTCGTTGGTGGGTGTTCCGGGCGTGGGATCGCGCGCGTACCAGAAGGTTGTCCAGGCCTCGCGGCGCAACGAATCGGGCACCGCGAGCAGAGAGTCACGCACGTCGTCTTTGGTCACGTAGCGCAGTTGTTCCACCGCGGCCTCGAAATCGGTCCGCAGCAAAGTCGAGATCGACCACGATATGTCGAACCACTCCGTGTACTTGTTGCCCTCACGATCTGATCCGTCCGGGGAGAGCTGTACATCCAGGCTATAGCGGCCGGGTTTGAGATCCTCCACATCGAGCTCGGTGACCAGCACCGTAACGCGTCCCTGGCTTTCCAACTCCACCGTGGTGTCCAGAACCCTGTTCTTCAGTTCGTTGTACACCGTGAGGCGTACCTGCAGCGGTATGCCTGTGCTCTCCGCCGGACCGTAGATTTCGGCGTACAGCGGGCACCGTAGCTGAGACTCGGCACCATAGCTGCGACTTACCGACGGCACGACGGTCCAACCCTGCTTGGTGAACTGGGAGGAACGGGTCGTGGATTCGATCACGCGGGCGAACTCGAGCGGCGTCATGTACCAACGGCCTGGCTTGCGCGGAATATCGCACTGGACCTTGGTCTCCGCCACCTGACCGGACTTCACGTCACGCAGGCGCAGGGTCAGGTCGTAGTCGCCGGGTGCATCGATCGGCACGTTGATTTGATTGATCAGAAAATCGGTCACCGACAGAGTATGCGGAAAGGACTCGACGGTATAGCGTTCCTCGTACGTGGTTCCACCCATCTGCTCGCCATCCTCGTACGCCACAATCTCCAGTTCGTATTCGGCGGCGTACACCCCGTCGTCCTTGCGATAGGTCAGACCGTCGTTGAAGATCTTGTAGTATATCTCGAGCCGGAAGGGGCCCTCGGGCGATGCACCGAACACGTTGAAGTCCCACTGAACCCGGGGTTCGGCGATGTCGACGGCGCCCGGATAGCCGGTCTGACCCCAGGCCGAAGAGCCGACCAGCAGGCTGGCCAGCAGGAAACCTCTCAGGACATTCATGCAGCCGGTCTCCTGTACACGGACGCAGATGGTAGGGTGAGACCCGGGACGTGGCAAATCAAAAGGCGGCGCCCCCCGCCGCGCCGGTTGCCGCACGGTGTGGGCGCTACTCGTAACGCAGCGAAACAATGGGATCGACGCGGGCGGCGCGATACGCCGGGTAGATTCCGAATATCAGGCCGACACCCACGCTGACGGAGAAGCCGATGATGATCCACGGATACGATATGGATGCGGGCAGGGGCGTCTGCGCAGCGATGAGCGCGCCGAGGCCCAGACCGATCAGGATTCCGAGGACACCGCCCAGTCCCGACAGCGTCATCGCCTCCACCCGAAATTGCCCGCTAATGCCCTTGCGCCGGGCGCCGATCGCCTTGCGAATCCCGATCTCGCGCGTCCGCTCCGTCACGGAAACCAGCATGATGTTCATGACGCCGACGCCGCCCACCATCAGGCCGATGGACGAGATCACCACCATGGCCAGGTAGATCCCCTGGGTGATCTGTTCGTAGGTACGCATGAGCGTTTCCTGCGTGAACACGGCAAAGTTGTTGGGCTGGTCGTACGGGACACCGTGCCGGCGGCGCATTACGTGAATGATCTGGTCCTTGGCGATCGGCAGCACGTCGGAGGATACCGACTGCACGGCCAGCCACAGCGCCTTCTCCTGCGGATGCAGTCGCATGAACGTGCCGAACGGGAGTGCTACGAAGTTGTTCGGGTTGTCGCCCAGGATGCCATCTTTCTTCTCCATGACGCCGATCACCGTGAACCGGTGATTGACCATCTGCACCTCGCGTCCGATCGGATCGGAATTCGGGAACAAGGCCTCGGCGGGATCGGATGCTAGTACGCATACGAAGGCGCTGTACCGATCCTCGGTTGGAGTGAAGAAGCGGCCCTGCTCCACGACCATGGAGTTGACGCCCGGGTAGTCCGCGGTCGTGCCGAACATGCGAATCCGCTGCGCCTCGTTGCGACCGTATTTGATGGTGATGGCACCCGGACGAAAGTTCTGTGGAGCCACGCCGGCCACGGCCGTGCACAATTCGGCGATAGCCATGGCGTCATCGTACGTGATATCGGGCCGGTTTCGCTCGGACGACGATCGGCGCCCCATGTGAACTCCGGGCTCATACTTGGACACATAAATGACATTCGATCCCAGTGCTTCGATCTGAGACGCCATGGAGTCGTTGAGTCCCTGGATGATCGATACCATCCCGATGACTGAAGCGACGCCAATCAGCACGCCCAGAATGGTCAAAAAGGACCGCAGCTTGTTCTGGCGCACCGCATCGAGAGCCAGGGCGACCCCTTCCCGTAGTTCGAACAGTCGCATGGGTCTTTATTCCCCGCCCGCAGGTCTATTCATGTCGCAGCGCCTCAATGGGGTCCAGCCGTGCGGCCTTCATGGCCGGCCAGACCCCCGAGATCAGGCCGACGCTTGAGGATACGGCGATGCCGGCCACGACCGACCACCACTCGATGGCCGCAGGGAGCGGCGTGGTGGCTTCGAGCACCTTGGCGGCCCCGCCGCCCAGCGCAATGCCGATCAATCCTCCCACGGCGGCCAGGGTGACCGCCTCGGTGAGAAACTGGAACATGATGTTGCTCCGCCGCGCTCCAATGGCCTTGCGAATGCCGATCTCGCGGGTCCGTTCGGTGACGGAGACCATCATGATGTTCATGATCACGATCCCGCCCACCACCAGGGAAATGGAGGAGATGCCCACCATGGCCACGAAGGCCGTACCCGTGAGCTGATTGTAGAGATTCATGAACGACTCGGACGTGAGCATGGCGAAGCTGTCGTCGTCGTGGTAATCGTCGTGGCGGCGCGCCCTCAGGATCGAGCGCACCTCGTCCTGGGTCACGGACATGACTTCGACGGATGCCGCCTCCACGAACACGTCGATGGAGCGATGCCGCCCGAAGTTTCGCTCGAAGGTCGACAGAGGTATGTCGACGAAATTGTCCATGTTGTTGCCGAGGAATGACCCCTTTTCCTCGGCATAGCCGATGATGGTAAAGGGAATCCCGCCGACTTTGACCTCCCGGCCGATGGGATCGAGATTGGGATAGAGCCGCTTCTTCACTTCCTGGCCGATGAACGCCACGCGACGACGGTGCTGGTCATCGCTCGCGTTGATCATACGGCCCTCCTGCAGCCGCGTATCGGTCATCTGGTGCACTTCGGCCGTGAGACCGGCGATGTCCACGTCGGCGAGGCTCTGATTGCGGCACTGTACCTTGCGGACCGTCTGGGCGTTGCCGCCCACCTTGACGCAGGACTGGAACAAGTCACGCACCACTTTCATGTCGTCGCTGTCCAGCCTCTTTCGCTTGCGTGCCTTGAGCCAGGCTTCTTCGCTGGTGATGATGCCCCACTTGGTCACAAAGAAGGTGTTGGCGCCGAGTTGATTGATCGTGGACGCCACGTACCGGTTCATGCCGGCGATCACCGACACCACGGCGATGACCGTGGTCACACCGATGATGACGCCGACGAGTGTCAGGATGCTGCGAAGTTTGTTGGCGCGGAGCGAGCCCAGCGCCACGAGCACACGTCCAAACCATTGCACGACGCGTGCGCCTCCGCCGGTTCAGGCCGTGACCTGGGACACGTCTT
>JAUVRN010000130.1 GCA_030597645.1 Candidatus Zixiibacteriota bacterium | reverse complement strand
TACTACAATATCCCGCTCATCGTCGTAACCTACTGGTCGTTCGTGGCCGGTATGGTGGTGACCTTCGTGCTGGGTATGTCCTATTTCTGGAAGCTTTCCCTCGATCTGCGCGACGCGAGGCGCGAGAACAAACGGCTGTTGTCGGAACTGGCGTCCCTGCGTAACCGTCCCATCGAAGCGATCGAACGGCTAGAGGCCAACGAGGGCACATCTACATGACGCTGGCCTGGTGGCTGGTGCTCATCCTCGCCAGCGGACTCATCTCCACGCTGGTGATGCTCTCCTTCGAGCGCCGGAAGGCGGCCGAAGAGGATCCGGCTCGCCAGCGGTACTACGCCGGACTGCGGGCCATGATCTCGGGCGACTCGGAATCGGCGTTTCAGCGGTTCAAGGAGTCGGTGCTCGAGGACAGCCAGAACGTCGATGCCTACCTGCGCATCGGCGACCTCCTGCGCGACCGCGGCCAGGCACAGAAGGCACTTTCCATCCATCAGGATCTCGCCTCACGAGGCGGACTGTCCCAGGAGGAGTTGCTGTCGATCCGCCGGGCCATCACCGAGGACCAGTTGGCGCTGGGTCAGACCGACGATGCCGTGCGCGGTCTCACAGAACTCGCCGAAGAGCGTGAAGGGCAGGCCTGGGCACTGGCACGTCTGCATCGGCTCTGCCTGGAGCAGGGTGACTACGAAGAGGCCTACAAGCTCAGACAGAAGCTGGCGCGTCTGGGCGATGTGTTCGATCCCAGGATCGCCGCCCTCTACCTGACCCTCGCGGGTGTCGCCGCGTCCGACGCCGGGCAACATCGTCGCGGCCGTGTGTTGATCCGCGACGCACTCAAGCAGCACACGGAGTCGCCGGCCGCACATTACTACCTCGGCATACTTTACGAACGGGATCGAAGACCGGAGGATGCGGTACGCGCCTGGAAAGCGCTGCTGGACCACACGCCCCGGCTCGCCGGCCTCGTCTTCCCGCCCCTGGAAAAGGTGCTGTTCGATATGGGCCAGTACTCGGAGATCGCGGGCATCTATCAGCAGGTCCTGGCCGCGGATTCGGTCAACACCGATGCGCTCTTGGGCCTGGCACGCTTCTCGGACAAGAATGGTGACCATCAGGCAGCATTGGGCCATCTCGCCCGCACTATCGAGATCGATCCCGGGAACCTGGTGGCCCGACAACTCCTGGTACAGATCCACCGGCAAGAGGGCCACGAGGACGAAGCGTGGCAGGCGGCGCTCGGATTCTTTACCTGGCTGCCGTCGAACACCGGTGCCTTCCGGTGTCGCAACTGCCGCCACGAGAGTGTCGAGCCTCGCTGGTTCTGCCCACAGTGCCGCCGTTTCGATTCGTTCGACATGGGCTCTCGCAAGAGCGCCGCGGCTGTGTCGCCGGTTGATGCGACGGCCTGAACTCATGACATCGTCTTCGGCACGTACCGCCACAGCCGTGGTGCTGGCAGTGTGCCTGTCGGCCACCGCGGTGCACGGGGAGCGACTCGCCGGTGAGTTGCGCGCGCTGGTCGAGTCGGGTCACCGTACCGCATCGGCCCGAGCGGATGCGGGCTACGACGATCTGACGCGGGGCCGGCTGTCCGCGCACAGTGCCCGCACCCTGCTGGAACGCGCGGCCGTCACGGGATTGCCGGCATACCGCGTCCAGGACAAGCTCGAGCTGGCACGCTATGCCCTGGCCGCGGGCGACGCCGCGGCGCTGGTGCGTCATTGCACGTACGTCATGGAGAGCGAAACGGACGCGGCCAATCAGTCGGAGGCCCAGTACCTGATGGCTCACGCCGAACTGCTGTCCCATCAGGCGGACGCCGCAGGAAGACGCTATGACTGGATCAGCCTCAACGGCTACGGTGCCTGGCGCGGCTGGGCACTATACGGCCAGGGCCAGGCGTCCCTCGCGGCAGCCGACACGACGGAAGCCATCCGGTTGTTCAAGAGCACGTTCACGCTTCCCGATCACGCCGCATCGGCGCCGGCGCTCCTGCAGTTTGGTCATCTCTATGATCGCATGGGCCAGAGCCACAACGCGGTGCGGTACCTCACCATGTACAGGGAAGCGTACCCGGACGGCATTCTGCCGGTCATCGAATATACGCCGGGCGGTTCCACGCGTGCCGAGATTGCGGCCGGTGTTACCTACGCCATTCAGGCGGGGGTCTTCGGCGAGCGCACCAATGCCCTGCGGCAGAAGGAGCGATTCGAAGCGGCGGGCTTCACGGTACGGCTTGTGCCTCGCACCGTCGGCGGTCGGCAGTATACCGGAGTGCGGGTGGGACGGTATCGGTCGCAAAAAGAGGCTCAGTCGATCCGCCGCGAGCTTGAACAGAAGTTTCAGGACACGTACCGCGTGGTAGTCAGCGAATGAGTCGAAGCCGCAAGTCGAACGGCGATCTTTCGCCGTTGATGCTTCAGTACAATCAGATCAAGGACCTCCACCCGGACAAACTGATATTCTACCGCATGGGTGATTTTTACGAGCTGTTCGGCGAAGATGCGCGCGAAGCTTCGCAGATACTCGGCATCACACTTACGAGTCGTGCGCATGGCAAAGAGGGGGGTCGCATTCCGTTGGCCGGTGTTCCACATCACTCTGCGGAGAAGTATCTCTCGCAACTGCTGGCCGCCGGGCGCAAGGTCGTGATCTGCGAACAGACCGAGGACCCCAAACAGGCCAGGGGCATCGTCAAACGGGAAGTCGTTGAGGTGCTCACGCCGGGTACGCCGACCCTCGACCTGGAGACGGGCGTTCGTCCGCTCGCCGCCGTGGCTGCGGGGGCCTCGCGCTGGGGCGTGGCGTGCGTCGACTTCGCCACGGGTCGTTTCGTGGTGACCGAAGACGACGAGGACGTCGTACGCAAGTGGCTGCAGGTGACATCCCCGGTGGAATTGCTGGTGTCGGATCGCGCGAGCCATCTCGCGGAGGGCTTCGGCAACGTACACGTGACGGAGCGGCCCGATGCGCAGTTCCGTCCCCGGGAGGCCGAGACCATACTCACCGAGCAGTTCGAGACCCAGACGCTCTCCGGCTTCGGCGTGACCGAGCTGCAGTTGGGTATCGCCGCGGCAGGTGCGCTGGTGGCGTATCTGCGCGACACCAAGCAGGCGCAGCTGGACCACCTTACGCACATGCGCCGGATCGACCTGAGTCAGCGGATGTTTCTCGATCCGGACACGGTGGCCAACCTCGAATTGCTGACCGCGCGTGATCCGGCGCATCCCGAAACCTCCCTGTTCGCACAGGTCGACCGCACGCAGACACCCATGGGCGTGAGACTGCTCCGGCGGAGGCTCGTCGCCCCGTTCAATCGTGCCGTGGATGTGGAGCCGCGTCTCGATGCGGCGACATACTACGTGGAGCATGCCGGTATCGCGGAAGAGATTCGCGAGAACATGCGAACCCTGCCCGATTTCGAGCGCATCGCAGGACGCATCGGCTATGGCAAAGCCCACCCGCGTGAACTGGTGGCGTTGGCACAGGGCATCGAACAGGTGCCGGAGCTGGCGTCGCGCGTTCGCGAATCGAACGTCGACTACCTTGTACGCATCTGCGAAGAGCTGCCCGATCTTTCCGAAGTGAGTCGCCGCGTGCGCGACACGTTGCGGGAGGAACCACCCGTAGCGATCCATCAGGGTGGGCTGATCCGCGACGGGGTATCGCCGGAGCTGTCCGAATTGCGGGCGTCGATTGGTGGAAGCCGCGACTTCTTGGCCAACCTGCAAAATGAGGAACGGGCACGAACCGGGATCCCGTCGCTCAAGGTTGGATTCAACAAGGTCTTCGGATACTACATAGAGGTCACGCACGTCCACCGTGATCGCGTGCCTCCTCACTATATCCGTAAGCAAACGCTCGTCAACGCCGAGCGATACATCACCGACGAACTCAAGCAGCATGAGGATCGAGTCCTCGGGGCCGAAGAGCGTATCTTCGAACTCGAGGAGCAGTTGTTCGTGGCGCTGCGGGACAGCCTGCGCGTGCACACGCGCGAGCTCCAGGCGCTGGCCGAGGGGATCGCGGCCATCGACGTCGTTCTCGGCTGGTCCGAGCTGGCACGTGAGCGGCGATACGTACGGCCGCGGATGGTCGAAGATCTCACCCTCGACATCGTGGGGGGGCGTCACGCGGTGGTCGAGCAGGTCGTGGCCGCCGGACGGTACGTTCCCAACGACACGCGGATGGACGGGGTACAGGAACAGATCCAGATCATCACCGGGCCCAACAGGGCGGGCAAATCGACCTATCTTCGCCAGGTCGGGCTCATCACACTGCTGGCCCAGTGTGGCAGCCTGGTCCCCGCCCGAAAAGCGACGATAGGGATGGTGGACCGCATATTCACGCGGGTGGGCGCTTCGGATCAACTGGCACTCGGTCGGTCCACCTTCCTGGTGGAGATGGAGGAGGCGGCCAACATCCTGCATCACTGCACCGACCGTTCTCTGGTGTTGCTCGACGAGATCGGTCGCGGTACCTCGACGTATGATGGCCTGGCCATCGCCTGGGCCGCTGCCGAATACCTTCACGAGACGGATGGACGTCGCCCGCGCACGTTGTTCGCTACACACTACCACGAACTGACGGCACTGGCCGATCTGTACCCGCGCGTGCACAACTACCAGGTCGTGGTCAAGAGACACGGCGACCGAGTGGTCTTCCTGCACGAGATCAAGCCGGGAGGCTGCGACGACTCCTACGGCATCGCGGTGGCCCGGCTGGCAGGGTTGCCTCCCGACGTGATCGCCCGCGCCAAGGAGATCCTGCACGATCTCGAGACGGGCGAATTCAATCCCGAGAAACTGCGCGAGCGTGCCTCGCCGCAGATGGGCCTGTTCACACCACCGCCCGATCCGATCGTAACGGAGCTGGCGGAGCTGGACGTGGAGACGCTGGCGCCGCTCGATGCGCTCAACCACCTCGCGGAGCTGGTAGCGCGCGCACGTCTACGACTCGACCGACGCTGAAGCGCTGGCCCCCCGCGCGCGGTCAGCTTAAGTTAGTCCGTTCCCATGAATACGCACACGCTGGAAACCAGGCCCCAGATCGCCGTACTACCGGATGCGATCATAGACCAGATCGCCGCGGGAGAAGTCGTCGAACGCCCGGCCTCCGTGGTCAAGGAACTGGTGGAGAACGCGCTGGACGCCTACGCCACCGAAGTCGACGTGCACATCTCGGACGGCGGTCGATCGCTGGTCCGTGTCACCGACAACGGACTCGGCATGGCGCCGGAGGCCGCACGTCTGGCACTGCGCCGACACGCCACGTCCAAGATCCGGTCCATGGACGATCTGGCCGGCGTGGCCACGCTCGGTTTCCGCGGTGAAGCACTACCCTCCATCGCATCGGTCTCTCGCCTGGAGATGATCACGCGTGCGCTGGACGCCGCCGAGGGTGTTCGCCTGGCCGTCACGGCGGGCCGCGTCGAATCGAGCACCGCCACGGGTGCGCCCGTGGGAACGACCATCCATGTCCGTGACCTCTTTTTCAACGTGCCCGCGCGGCGCAAGTTTCTCAAGACCCCGGCGGGAGAGTCACGCCGCGTGGCGGTATGGATGACCGATCTTGCGCTCAGCCGACCCGATGTCGGGTTCCGATATCGCAGCGAGGATCGAGTGGTGTTCAACGTCGCGCCCGACCAGGACCGGCGGGCGCGAACCGGTGCGCTGCGGGGTCATCGGATGGCGGACGCGTTGCTGGAGCTCGAAAACCGTCTCGACTACGTGGAGATCCAGGGTTTGATCAGCCGTCCCGATCTTTCTCGCTCTCACCGGGGCCGCGTGTACCTGTACGTAAATGGCCGAAGAGTCCAGGACCGGACGCTGGTGCATGCGCTGACGTCCGGATACGGTGAGTACCTGGCCGGCGGCCGTTATCCCGTGGCCGTCGTGTTCATCACGCTGCCGCACGAAATGGTCGACGTCAACGTGCATCCGACCAAGGCGGAAGTGCGTTTTCTGCATCCGCGTCTCATCCACGACGCGCTCTTCTATACGGTCAATCGCGTTCTGGGCGGGGCGCACTCGGTCGCGACCATGGCGCCCGGCGATCTCGGGCGCCCGGTGCCGACATCAGGCGACCGCAGCGTAGCCTCCCTGCGCGAAGCCGCGCAGCAGATTCTCCGATTCCGCCGTGCCGGTACACCGGAAGCGCACAGCGCATGGCACGAATTGTACCG
>JAUVRN010000190.1 GCA_030597645.1 Candidatus Zixiibacteriota bacterium | reverse complement strand
TGACGGCCGCAGCCAGGGTGCGGTCCAGCTCCTCATCGGCATCCAGCGAGAGGACCCAGTAGCCGGTAGCGCGTTCGAGTGCGGCCTGCTTGGTGGGGCCGAATCCCTCCCAGGGCAGCTCGTACACCTTGTCGGTATAGCGTCGCGCGATCTCCTGGGTACCGTCCCGGGAGCCCGAATCGACGATCACGATCTCATCCGCGAACGATACGCTGTCGAGACAGCGCGGCAGGTTGTGGGCTTCGTCACGCGTGATCACGATGACCGACAGGTCCGTCATGGCCTGTGCCCCGCATCCCGGATGGTCGTCACACCCCGGTCCCGGTGCGCGTCTCTTCTTCCGCACGCGCAAATTGAAGATCGTAGAGGTGGCGGTAGAGACCATCGTGCGCATGCAATGCGGCGTGCGTACCCTCTTCAACAATGCGTCCGCCGTCGAGCACGATGATGCGGTCGGCATGCTGAATGGTCGACAGGCGATGCGCCACGACGAATACCGTACGGTGCTCCATCAACCGGTCGATCGCCTCCTGCACCAGCAGTTCCGCCTCGGTGTCCAGGGCGCTGGTCGCTTCGTCGAAGATGAGAATGTCGGGATCCTTCATCAGGGCCCGCGCAATGGCCAGTCGCTGGCGCTGCCCTCCGGACAACAACACACCGCGCTGTCCTACACGGGTCTGGTACCCCTCCGGCATCTGTTCGATGAATTCGTGGGCGTTGGCCATCCGGGCTGCGTGGATTACCCGGTCGGCATCGGCTCCCTCGGAGCCGTATGCGATGTTGAAAAACACGCTGTCGTTGAACAGAATGATATCCTGTGTCACGATGCCCATGCGCGCGCGGATACTATTCATGGTCAGATCTCGCAGATCCTGACCGTCGATGCGAACGGCACCCTCGGTGGGATCAAAGAATCGCGGGATGAGGTCGAGAAGCGTCGACTTGCCGCCTCCGGAGGGACCGACGACCGCCAGCACTTCGCCGCGTTCCACGCGGAGGTTGATGTCGGAAAGCACCTCCGGTCCCGTGTCGTACTGGAACCGAACCCGGTCAAACTGGATCTCGGCATCGTACCCTGCAAGCACAAGGGCGCCGGGGCGATCCGAGACGTCGGGCTGCGTGTCCAGCACCTCGAACACGCGATCCGCGGCGGCCAGGCCCCGCTGGACCTTGATGTGTACGTCCGACAGGCTCTTGACGGGCCGTCCCAGGGCAAACATGAGCACCAGGAACGTCACGAAGTCCGAGGCGGTCAGGGTGTGTTGCACGAACACGAGTCTTCCGCCGAACCAGATCACCAGAGCGCCGACCATGGACCCAAGCACTGCGCCGGCCGGACTCGCCAAGAGCTGCAAGCGAATCATCCGGACCATGGCGTGGAAGTAGTTGGCAGTGGCGGACTGGAACTTGCGGATTTCGAAGGGCGCCATGGCGAACGCCTTGACAACGCGAATCCCCGTAATGGTCTCCTCGAGCACATCGTTGACCTCCGCCATGCGCTCCTGGCTGTGCGCCGAATAGCGCCTGAGGCGGAGCCCGAGCCGTGTCACGACGAATACGGTCAGCGGCATGACCACGAAGGCCATCAATGTCAACTGCCAGGAGATGGACAGCAGGAGGTACGTGTAGACCGTGATGCGCAGTGGCTCGAGCACCATCTGTTTGAGGGTGGTGTCGAGGGTATCCTGGATGACCCACACGTCATTCGTTACGCGCGATACCAGGTGCCCCGTGCGATGCCGATGAAAATAGGCCAGCGACAAGCGGTGAAGCTGGGCGTAGAGATCGTCACGCAGGCGCCGAACGATTCCCTGCTGCAGGACGGCCATGAAAGTGCCCTGTAAATACAGAAACACCGCTTTGAGGAGCGTGGCCGCGATGATGAGGATACAGATTCGCTCAAGCGTCCCCATGATCGTGGGCGCAGAGATCAGAGCCTCGATACCCCGGTCGAGCTGTTCCCGGAGACCGGTCAGTACGCCACCGCTGCCTGTCACAACATCCATCTGGGCATCCGGCCCTCCTTCGAAAAGATAGGAGAACAGCGGCTTGACCAGATAGAGCGTGGCACTGGAGAACACGGCATAGGCCGCAAGGCAAAGCAGCGCGATCACCAGGTAACCGGCGTACGGCCGAACGTAGCTCAGCAGACGCCTGAACGTCGGCAGGCGCGACATGGACGTAAACATACCTCCCGGGTTGTTTCGAATCAATCGACCAGCGGCAGGGTACCCGGCGGGAGCACCAGGTCGAAAAGCGCCGGATCGAGCTCCACGTTGAACAATTGCTGCCGAAACTCCAGATTCATCCACCCCTCTGCGGATTCGCCCTGGGCCGACTGGAGGTGCCAGTACGGATACTCGTCGCGATATCGCCCGTACTTCATCTGGAGTGTGTGCCCCCCGTCCGTGATCCTCAGCCGCCGCGGCCTGTCGCCGTCCTCAGTGGCCTCTACCTGCCAGAGCGTACCGTGAGCCGCCCGGTCAAGGGCCGCCACGCCCGTCAGCCACGGGAGCGCCGCAGAGAGCATGCGCCAGAGTTCTCGGGTGGCTCTGCCGGGATACGCATCGGGATCTCCGGCGTAGCCGCGATTCTGCCGGTTGAGCAGAACGGTCAGGGAGTCTCCCGCCAAGACGGCTCGGAATCCCGTGATACCGAGCGTCCCGCGTCCCCGAAGCAGGTATGTGTCGGGGGATTGAAAGAACACTTCCAGCGTAAAGGAACGGACTTCTTTTGAATTCCGGTAATCGACGTGAGCGAGGAGCGCCAGAGTGTGCGATTGAGCAGCCCTGTCCTGCCACGAATCCAGCAGCGCAGCTCCCGCGGGATCAGACCGGAACGGCGGCGCGGTGCGGGAGGAACAACCGGTGCAGAGCAGGGCGATCGCCAGACAGAGCGTTCGCCTCAAAGCGCACCGCCCGAAACGATGGTCACCAGGAGCCGCACGGGCGGACCCATGATCGCCCACAGCAGGCTGTACCCCGTGAGGAACCCGATGAAGATCAGCCCCATCAGGATCGGAGGCCCGAAGCGTTCCATCTTGATGATCGATTCGGCGGTCAAGGAAGGCACGAGCCCGTAGATGATCTTGGAACCATCCAGAGGGGCGACGGGCAGCAGGTTGAACACGGCCAGCGCGCAGTTGATGAACACCCCGAATGTGCACATGGTGACGAAGAAACCACCCCCGGCCGCACCGATCGCCATCAGGCGGAACATGAAGCCGAACAGAATGGCCTGGATCAGGTTGGATATCGGTCCCGCGGCCGCGATCCACATCATGTCCCTGCGCGGATGGCGGAGATTGGCCATGTTGACCGGCACCGGCCGGGCCCAGCCGAATCCGACGAGTACCAGTGCAATCGTGCCGAATGGATCGAGGTGGGCCAACGGGTTGAGTGTGAGGCGACCCAGCATCCGGGCGGTGGGGTCACCCAGGCGCCAGGCGACATACGCGTGCGCCCACTCGTGAATGGTCAGTGCCAGCAGCATGACGGGCACAGCCGGCAGAAGGAGCTGAGGGTCTAAGAATGACATGTCGAGTCTATGATACGCGCGGCCGGCGTGGTTCGTTTCGCTCAGGCATAGACACCACGCAGCATGATCACTTCGGTCACACGGCGAATGGCCAGCATGAAGGCCGCGATTCGCATCGTGGTACCGTGTTCCTCCGACATGCGCAGCACATCGGCAAACGCGCCCCGTATGATGCGCTCCAAACGATCATTCACGTCTGATTCCGCCCAGTAGTACCCCATGCGGTTCTGCACCCATTCAAAATACGAAACCGTCACGCCGCCCGCATTGCAAAGAATATCGGGGATCACGAAACGGCCCCTGCGGGCCAGGATGGCGTCGGCTTCCGGAGTGGTGGGCCCGTTGGCACCCTCGGCAATGATGCGCGCCTGCACCCTGCGTGCCACGGA
Source organism: Candidatus Zixiibacteriota bacterium (assembly GCA_030597645.1). Taxonomy (GTDB): domain Bacteria; phylum Zixibacteria; class MSB-5A5; order JAUVRN01; family JAUVRN01; genus JAUVRN01. The sequence goes on along the minus strand of JAUVRN010000190.1, from coordinate 999 downwards.
AGGTGTAATCTGATTCTCCAGGGCAGCCGGGATGAGAATGTCGCAGCGGCAGGTGAGCAGAGCGTTCTGTGTGAGCGGGCGTGTGCCGGCGAAACCCCCGACCCGGTGCTCACGCTGCATCCACTCCGCCAGGGCGGCCATGTCGATGCCCCGGTCCGACTGGATACCGCCTCCCACATCCGAAATGGCCACGATCTTCGCACCGGCCTCCTGAAGCAGGCGTGCCGCCGTGAAACCAACGTTGCCCGCGCCCTGTACGGCCACGCGGGCCCCCTTTGGCCTGATACCGAGATGCTTGCATGCCTCCAGTGCCGTGATGAGCACGCCCCTGCCGGTGGCCTCGGGACGGCCGAGGCTGCCCCCAATGGTCATGGGTTTGCCGGTCACGGCCGCGGTAACCGTACGCCGTGCATGCATGCTGAACGTGTCCATCATCCACGCCATGACCTCGGGACCCGTATTGACGTCGGGCGCAGGGATATCGCACTCGGGGCCGATCACGTCGAGCAGCTCAGACGTATACCGACGCGTGAGCCGCTCCAGCTCGTGCCTGGAGAGTTCGGCCGGCTCGACACAGATCCCTCCCTTGGCACCCCCGAACGGGATTCCCACTACCGCGCACTTCCAGGTCATCCAGGCCGCCAGGGCCTCGATCTCCTGGAGCGTCACGTTGGGGTGAAATCGCAGTCCGCCCTTGCCGGGACCCCGGATAATGCTGTGCTGCACCCGGTAGCCTGTGAACACCCTGAACTCGCCCGAGTCCATCTGAATCGGCAGCCTCATGATCACCGACCGGCGCGGCTGTTTGATGATGCGCAGCATGTTGGGATCGAGGTGCAACAGAGCGGCGGCCTGATCGAACTGGCGCTCTACACTGTCGAGTACGGAGACCGGTGGGGCGACACTCTTGAGCCGACGCGGCGTCGCCGCCGGCCGGGAGCGTGCCACTTTCCGGGCGGGCTGCTTGCGTGTGGCCGGGCGTTTCGGCGCCGGTTTCGC
>JAUVRN010000004.1 GCA_030597645.1 Candidatus Zixiibacteriota bacterium | reverse complement strand
TATGCTTCTGACAACGCCTCGTTGGCCTGATAGATGCGCGGCTTGGAACCGATTTCCATGGCCAGATAAAGCGCCCTGTGCAGATGTTCCAGGGCTTCTTTCACGCGGTCCATCTGGAGGAATAGATTGCCGAGGTTGATGTGACTGGTACTCTGGGCCTGTCGGTTGCCCACGTCCTCCCTCAATGCCAGGCTCTTGCGATTGCACTCCAGGGCCGATTCCAGTTGGCCGGTGTGCTGGTGAACCTGCGCCAGATCGTTGAGGGCGCGAGCTTCGCCCAGCCTGTTGCCCGCCTCCCGATACAGCGCCAGCGCCTCCTCGTGACATGTCCGTGCGTCGTCCCACAAACCCTGTGAGATGTAGACCGTGCCGATACCGCTCTTGGCCCTCCCCTTGCCCACCGGCAGGTCCATCTCTTCGAACAGGCGCAGTGCCTCGCGGTGATACTGTAGCGCGCGTTCATAGTCGCCCGACTCGTGGTAGCCACCACCCAGACCGTTGTTCCACCAGGCCTCCAGGCGTTTGTTGCCCCGGTTGTGTATGAGCTTGAGCCCCTCGTACGCCAGCGCAAACGCTCTCTCGTAGTTGCCCAGGCTACGATGCGTCATGGAGAGGGAACCGAGCACGAGGCATCGACCGTCCAGGTCCTCCATCTCGTCGAACATCTGCAGCGCAGTCTGGAGCTGCTCGATGGCCGGCTCCAGGTTGGACAGGTTGTAATTGCCGTAGCCGACCGCGGCCAGCGCGTAGGCTCTGCCCCGTGCATAGTCGATCTGTTCAGACAGCGCCAGTGCCTCCTGGGCCAGTGCAAGGGTGTCACGCGGCTCTTCGTTGGTCAGCGCCTCCACCTGTTCGAGGAGGCGGTCCACGGTCTCACGAGTGGGTATGTCAGCCGGCGTCATGTCTGCTCCCGAGAAGCCAGTCGAGGTGTGGGATTCTGCGTCGCTCATACTCAAACCGTGTGGGCGCCGCGCCGGCATTACGACAGAAGGTGGTGACGGCAAGCGTCCCCCTCCCTGATTGGCGAGTTGATGCTATCCTGTCTAACATTAGGAATGGCTCTCAAGATCCCGGCAAACGACTGCTCTCCGGGAGGCTGTGTGTGCTTGTGACCGGTCGGTCGGCAAGAGCGGATAATAGCGCTTCAAGTGCCATCTCGCCAAGCCTGAATGGCTCTCACAACTTGACCGGCGAAGCCAAGTGCGTTAATAGAAACCTACATCCGACGTACCAGATTGAATTCATGGCTCGTCCCCATACAAAGCGCTACATCGGCTCGGCTATTCTCCTGTGCCTGTGTCTGGGCATCACGCTCCCCGCGTACGCCCAGGAGAACGAGGTCGACACGACCCGTACCGAAGAGCAGGAGCCGTACAAGAAAACCGCCGGCGAAGTGCTGGTCGCCATTCCAGGGCAGATCCTGCTCATTCCCGTCCGGATCCTCGAGGGCGTTGCCTGGGGCACGATCAAGCTGTATGAGCAGCCGGCCACTCAGTATCTCCTTCAATTCGAATCGCCCCGCGTGTTCGGTGCCTACCCGGTCGCGGGCTATGGTTCCAATCCCGGCCTCAAGCTGGGTCTGGTGCTGTACAACAATCGGCTGCTCAGAGACCACGACCGTTTCCGCATCAAGGGCACCTATTCGACCCACAAATACCAGCACTACGAAGCCTATTATCGCAGCCGCCGGCCTCGCGCCGCCGGGCTTGGCTTCCAGGTGCTGGCACGCTACCGAAAGCGCCCGCGCGAGTCATTCTATGGATTCGGTCAGGAGTCCAGCGCTGACAACGAGGTCAATTTCACAAAAGAGATCTCCTACTTCCGGGGTGACCTGGCCTGGCAATTCGGTTCCACCGTCAACATCGATGGCGAAGTCTCCTATTCGGCGATCAACATTTCAGACGGTCAGGATCCAAATCTGCCCGGTGACATCGACAGCATCCTGGTGATGTACGGGGGTACACCGGCAGACGTCCGGCCCACGCGCTTCTGGACGTTCGGCCTCAATCTGCTCTGGGATGCGCGCAACGTCCGTGGTCAGCCCACCCGGGGTTGGTATGGCACCTTTGGTGCGTCGTACAATCGCGGTGTCGACAAATCACCTTCCCTGGAATACCTGCGCACACGCCTGGATCTGAGATACTATCTGGAGCTGTTTCGCAAGCGCACTCTCATTCTGCGCGGGCTCGTCAATCTCGTCGACAAGCCGAGCGACGCGCCGGATCTGCCCTTTTATCTCTTTAGCGATCTGGGCGGCCTCGATGATCTCAGGGCATACAGAACCAACCGCCTGGTTGACAATGATGCTGTCTTCGGAATGGCGGAGTACCGCTACCCCATCTGGGATGTGATCGATGCCTTCGTCTTCTTCGAGGCCGGTCACGTGTATGAGAAGATCGGTGATGAGTTCTCGCTGCGAGGCTGGCGCACGTCGTACGGTCTTGGTATACAGACGTGGCACCCGGAGTCGGTGCTGGCGAGAACGCAAGTGGCCTTTGGGGCCGAGGGCATACGATTCTACTTCGAACTGGGGGCGCAGCTCCCATGACGCCTGTGCACAGCCGCGTACTCCGATCGGTCGTGATCCCTGTCGTCGGGGCCGCTCTGTTGAGCAATGCCGTCTTATCCTGCGGCGGCGTCAAGCAGTCGTATACTCCCGCCGAACCACACTGGGTGGAGCTGGACCGCCGGCCCGTACCAGATCCGGAACCGAGAGACCCGAGCCTCGCCTGGACCAGCTTCGACCGCTCCTTCATCGTTCAGGCCGAGCAGTTCTTCGACTTCGATCGGCTGTTTCGCAACATCGGCGGCAATCCCCGGCAGGCCTACGATGTCAACACCTTCGACGAAGTGCCCAATTCCGCCTGGTTCACGAACAGGCAGGGCATGTCGCAGATGTCTCCAGAGCAGATTGCCACAGCGGACGGCAACGTGGTCTATCCAGACACGCTCGGAGAGTGGTTACTCTCCCGTCCCAAGGTGGGCGGGGCCACCATCGGCTTCTGGGTCAAAGACGCCAACGGCAAGACGTTCATCATCAAATTCGATCCACCCGGTCATCCGGAGATGGCCACGGCTGCCGAGGCCATGGGGGCACGGTACTTTTACGCCTGTGGATACAACGTACCCCACTCCGTCATCGTCCGCTGGCATCCCGACCAGCTCAGGATCAAGGAGGGCGTGACATTCAAAGATGGGCTCGGCAACGAGCAACCGCTCACCCGCCATGCGCTCGACAGTATCCTGGACAGGGCGGAACGCATGCCCGATGGTCGTTTCCGGTCATCCGCGTCGCCGCTTCTGCCCGGTGAGTACATGGGTCCGTTCAGTTACACAGGAAGGCGCAAAGACGACCCCAATGACTGGTGCCCGCATGAGCATCGTCGGGAACTGCGCGCGCTCTATATCCCGGCGTCTCTTGTGAACCACTATGACACCAAGGACCACAATTCGCTCGATATGTTCATGGCCGGCGATGATGGTCAGGGCTATGTCCGTCACCATCTCCTTGATTTCGGCTCCACGTTCGGCTCGGATGGCCAGGCGCCGAAGCACCCACGCAAGGGTTATGCCAACTGGTTTGATCCCGGGGACGTCTTCGTCAACTGGATCACGCTGGGTACCAAGAAGTGGGGCTGGGAGAACTTCAAAGAGTCCCCGTATCCCTCCATCGGTTACTTTGAGTCGGAGATCTTCGAGCCGGAGAAGTTCGACCCCGTCATTCCCAATCCGGCGTTCGAGAACATGACCGACCGGGACGCCTACTGGGGGACCAAAATCGTGCTGGCGTTTGAGGAAGAGCACATTCGCGCCCTGGTGGATATCGGCGAATTCTCCAATCCCGACGCGGCGGAGTACCTGGTGCAACGGCTATTGGAACGACGCGAGAAGATTGGGCGCCGCTGGCTGTATCGGGTCAATCCGCTGGAATTGATCCGCTCTGCGCAAGACGAGTTTGGCCTGCACATCGAGCTGGAGGACCTGGCCGTGCGCTACGGCTTCGAGGAGGCCTCCGGTTCGGACTACCGCTATCGAGTGCTCTATCGTGGCAAGAACACACTGGACTGGCAACCCACCGGCCAGACAGAGATCACCCTTCCTCCGGCCGACCTCCAGTCGCTGAGCGGTCTGGTCCCACCGGACGCAGCGGATGATTCTCCCTCGGACTGGACCTTTGTAGTCGAACTTCAGACCAGGCGCGGCGGTGGCGACTGGAGCAAGCCGGTGCGCCTCTACTACTGGTTTCAAGAAGAACCGGGTACGTTCCTTCTGGTCGGCATTGTACACGAGGACTGATCGGATCCTATGACACGCATTCGCGGCCTGGTCGTCGGCCTGCTACTGGCTGCGTGGCCGGCCTCCGCGGCACACGCCCAGATCTCGCCCATTCAGGGTGAGGACTACGAGCACTGGCACGCCGCACAGGATGTGGAACTCCAACGATTTCTGATGCAACGAACTCCGGAGGATGCGGGATTCTTTGTCACCGGTCCGCTCCACCCGGTGGCGACCGCTGAAGCCGGTGACATGACCGCTGTGGTTCGCATCGTCTGCCCGGATCTTGAGAGCCTTCACGCACTGGCTGCAGCGCTGGACTCCGAACCGTCCGTCAGCTCCCGGCTCGAATCTGATGTGGCCTGGCTGAACGTGTCAGTCGGCGAACGTGAGGCCGCGGCCATGCTCCTGACCGTGGCCAGACTCCGATGGCTGATCTGGCACAGTGAGATCCTGGAGAGCCGAGCTGAGCATAGGGACGAATCCGCACGGAAGGCACAGGCGGCGTATGCGACCGCCGTAGCGGGCTATCTGAATTCGACATCTCTGGACGAACCGTCCGATGCACCTGTAGCTGCAGATTATGGCGTCGATCCGTCCCTGGATTTCTATGCTCCGCCGCCCGACTACGTGATCCAGGGCTACGCCAACTACAAGGGATTTCTGCGCGAACACGCGGATATCTCCACCGACTTTGCCCACGGTATCCTGGCGTTCATTCCGACTGATTCTCTGCTTGGTGCCTTCCGGGCCAACGCTCCGCAGATGGCCTTCCCCAACAAGGAGCAGGCAGCGCTGCAGCACGAGCTGCGAAAGTTCTTTGATCGCGGTGGTAATATGCGGACGATGCGCACACTCACGGCAGAGACGTTTGCCTCCCTGCAGCCAGGAGAGTATTTCTGGGGCATGAATGTGGCGGGACAGATCCGATTCGGTCGTGAACTACTGCGTGAGGAGGTCGAGCGTATCGAGGCCGAGACCGGCCGCAAAGCACCCCGGGCCAACCACGCATACCTCTTCCCCGGTGAACCGCTGTTGACCGCAGGTGCATTCTGGATCGAGGCCGACCCGGAGCCCCGGCTGACCGAGGTGACCGCCGGTTCCGGTCACTACTTCTACAGCAATATTCAGCCCACCATCCGCGAAGATATTGCGGAGCATTCCAACGAGTATGTCTGGACGCTGGGGCACTTTTTCCGCGGCCTGGATTCACTGGGCATTGCCTACGACGACGTCCTGATACGTAAGTACTGATCGTCATGCAGAGGTGGCTCGACAAGCTGTTCGACATTCGACGCGGCGAGATCAAGCGCAGCGTGCTCATGTTCCTGTACGCGTTTTTTCTGCTCTCCGCGTATCTGATCCTCAAGCCCGTTCGCAATTCACTGTTTCTGACCAAGTTCGGTCCCGAACAGCTGGTCTTCATGTACATGATCATCGCCGTTGTGGCGGGCGGCGTGGCGAGCGCGTACGGCTGGTTCTCGCAGCGGACGTCTTTGATCAAGCTGATCAGCTACAGCACGCTGTTCATTATTCTCAATCTGGCGATCTTCTGGTGGCTCATGCTCAAGGACGTGTTCGGCCTTGTGTATGTGTTCTACGTGTGGGTGTCCCTGTTTGGCGTCATCACGACATCCCAGTTCTGGTTGCTGGCCAATCACCTGTTCAATGCGCGCGAAGCCAAGCGCCTCTTCCCCTTTATCGGTGCGGGGGCCATCGCAGGCGGCCTGGCCGGCAGCAAGACGACCAGCCTGCTGGCCGGTGTCCTGGGCACAGAGAATCTGCTCTGGGTGTGCGTCGGGCTCATGCTCCTGTGTCTCGGACTCCTGATGCTGGTGTGGCCGCAGCGCCGGGGCGAATCGGGGGCACGTCGCCGGGGCAAATCGGCCGATGTCGGCAATCTCTGGTCGCTGCTCTCCACGTCCAGGCACCTCCAGTTACTGGCAGCCATCGTAGCCGTCACCGTCATCGTATCCACGTTTATCGACTTTCAGTTCAATACCATCGTCACGCGCTCCTTCGAGCAAAAAGACGAGCTGACCGCCTTTTTCGGCGATTTCTTCTTTTATCTCTCACTGGCATCACTGGTCCTGCAGTTTCTCTTATCGTCACGCATCATTCGTCGGTTCGGCGTCGGTACGGCAATTATGGTTCTGCCGGTTTTCCTGCTGCTCGGCTCGGCCTCCATATTCGTCTTTCCGACTCTGGCTTCGGCCATATTCCTCAAGATGTCCGATGGTGGACTGCGCTATTCTGTTAACAAAGCGGGCCTGGAGCTTCTGTACCTCCCCATACCCACGGCGATCAAGGACCGTGTGAAGACCCTGCTTGACGTGGTGGGGGACCGCTTTGCGCGGGGCGTAGGTGGTGGCATGCTGTTCGTGGTGCAGTATCTCCTGAAGTGGCCGGTGGAGTATGTGGCGGTGCTTTCGACCGCGCTCATCGGGGTTTGGGTCTATCTGGCCGTGCTCATACGGCAGGAGTACTCCCGGTCCTTCAGATCCGCCCTGGAGCTGCGCACGCTCGATTCGGATCAAATCAAGGTTCAGCTACAGGACGCGGCGTCGCTGGAGATACTCACGCGGGCCCTGCAGAGCGAGGATGCTCGGCAATTGCGTTTTGTCCTCGAATTGACCGCCCAGGTACCCGATCCGAGGCTCCGCACATCCCTGGCGCAGCTCCTGGAGCACGTCGATGCCGATGTGCGGTGCGAAGCTCTGACTCAGCTGGTGACGATCGGGTCCCGGGAGGATACAGAGTGGGTGCGGCAATACGTCTCAGATCCCGATCCGGATGTGCGCAATGAAGCCTTGCGATTTCTGGCGGAGCACGATCCGGAGGCCGTTCAAAAAAGCGTGCGCGGACTCATGGACTCCCAGGATCCACGTATGCAAGCATCTGCGTTGCGCTGTATTCTCGAACTGGGGCTGGCTGCCGACTTTGCAGATCTCGATCTGAGGTCGGCCATCGAGCGCCTGCTCACAGGCCGGGACGAACCGGCACGGGACGCGCTGCGTCGCCTGGCCCGGGCGATCGGACACATCGCACCCAATGATCCCAAGGTGGATCTACTGTCCCGGTTCCTCGCGCACGAAGATCCGGAGGTAGTCAACGGAGCTCTGGCGTCGGCCGGCAGGCTCGGCCGCCGCGAGTGGACGGCGACGATCATCGATCGGCTCGGTTCGCACCGCCATCGCGAAGCGGCCACCCTCAGCCTAGCGGCCTACGGACCGCGGATACTCGGTACGCTCCGGGATTTCATGACCGATGCCGTGGTGGCCATCGAAGTGCGCCGGGCCATTCCCAAAGCGATCAGCTTTATCGGCAGCACCGAGGCCGTGCGCATGCTGGAGTCCCACCTGACCGTCGACGACTTCCAGTTGCGTTATCAGATGGCTCGATCATTGAACCGCTTGCGAAATCGAGATTCGTCACTGAGATTCGACCGGGACCTGGCCTGCGCCCAGTTCGAAACCGAAACGCGTAAGTGCTATCAGCTCCTACTTCGGAGACTGGCCGTGAAAGGTTCCAACGGCGATCGGGCGACTACCCTGCTGACCCGGGCCCTGGAAGAACGCTATCAACTCCATCTCGAATTGGCCTTCCGTTTTGCGGGGCTCGTGTATGATCCCAGGGATATGCTCTACGCCTACACGGCACTGGCCGAAAAACAGACGGCCACCACGGCCAGCGCGGTTGAATTCCTCGATACCCTGTGGCAACGCCGCGAGAAGGATCTGATGTTTCCGCTGTTGGAACTCGACCACGCAGAGCAACTGACCTCGGCTGCGCAGCGACATTTCTCGCTGACGCCACCCGATATGAAGGCCACGCTGTCTCAACTGCTTCAAGAACGGGATGACTGGCTGGCCGCATGTGCCGTACACGTGGCGCACACTCGCGGACTAACGGAACTGCAAACGGATGTCGAGCCGCTCACGGAGCATGCCTACCCTGCGCTGCGAGAGGCGGCGCAGTCCGCAGTGAAGGACTGGGCCTGACCCGGCCCCGGAGAGTTTGCTATGACGATCATCGAAAAGGTGCTGGCGCTCCAGGATGTGGAGTTGTTCAGCCGTGTGTCCACGGAGGCACTGGCCCAACTGGCGGCCATCGCACACGAGGAGTCGTTCAATTCGGGCGACGTCCTGTTTCGCGAGAATGATGCCGCCGAGGCGCTCCACCTGATTCTCAGCGGTCAGGTGCGGCTCCACCGGGGAGGGCGCGACGTGACACAGGCCGGAGCCGGAGACGTGCTCGGCACCTGGGCACTGCTCGACGTCGAATCACGGGTCGCCACCGCCACCGTCACGGAGCCGGTGCACGTGCTTCGCATCGACCGGGCGGACTTTTTCGATCTTATTGCCGACAACCTCGAGATCACGCGAGGAGTCCTTCGGGCGCTCACATCCAGGGTGCGAAAGCTGATTGAGCCGTCCGGACCATCCCCCGACACCGCGAGCTAACTGCGGGCGGCGCGTGACCTTGCGCCCCAGTCGGGATACCTTAGCGCCCGACTATGGTTATACCAATGCAGGAGTTACTTATGACAGCCGACGAGAAGCACATTATCCTCATTGTCGACGACGAGGAGATGGTCACCACCAGTCTTCGGTCCTTCCTCGAGCTGGAAACCGACTACGAAGTCGTCACATTCACGTCACCCATAGAGGCGCTCGAATACGTTCGGGAAAACCCCATCGACCTGATCGTATCCGACTACCTGATGCCAGATGTGGACGGCATCAGCCTCCTGTTGCAGATCAAGCAACTACGCCCCAATGCCACACGCGTGCTGCTCACCGGCTACGCCGATAAAGAAAATGCCATCAAGGCCATCAACGATGTGGGACTCTATCAATACATCGAGAAGCCGTGGGAGAACGCCGATGTCAAGTTGGTGATGCAGAGCGGCCGGGAGCGTTCCGACCTGCTGCGCCGACTGACGTCCAAGATCGGCGAGGTGGAAAAGGCCCATGGCGAGCTGATGGGCATCCAGAATGACCTGTTAAAGGTCTTTATCTAAGCACGGAGAGCTTGTTCGGCGGCACGCGCGTACCGGAGCCCCGAGCAATCGAGCATTCATGAACTCGTTCGCCGGGTTTGGGCATTTCCATCAGGATCTCCTCGCGTCGTTTCGATGTGAATCCGATCCGGGCTTCCGTGAAGAGATGATCCGCATCGGCACGCCCGGCATGCGCATGGCCGGTGTCGTGGGCGTCCTTGCTCCCCTATTCATGTTCCTGGTCAGTCTGCTTGTATTGGACCGCTCGACATCCTGGTTCTACTCCCCCGAGCTGGTCGGTACGGCGCACACACACATGGTGCTGCTGGACGAACTTCTCCTGGTCACGTTGGGCTCCATCGTCATCGCACTCAGCTTTTCCCACTGGGGGCAGCGACACGCCCGGCCTATTGTCTTCGTCATGCTCGTGGCCTACGCCATGATTCTCTATATGGATTTCATCGCCCTGGGCATACTGGAAACCCGGGGTAACCTGACACCGCTTGTGTTTCTCATGATGATCGCCCTCGGCACTGTACCATTCCGACCGATGCAGATTGCCGCGTTGGGCGTCATGCTCTCTTTGGTCATGTACACGATGTCGTGGCAGGCGCCTCACTGGATGGGCCGGGCAAACCCGGTCGAGGTAGACGAGAAGACGGCCTTCCTGATCATGTTCGTCGTCGTGTCTACCGGCATAAGCGTGGTCATGTACACCACCCGCTTCCGGCAGTACGAAGCACGCAAACAGGCCAGTGATCTCAATGACCGACTCGCGGCGTCCGAGCGCAAATATCGTTCCCTGTTCGAGAACTCAGCCGAGGGCATCTTCGTAATCGATCGACAGACCGGCCGGATGGTCACGGTCAATCCAGCCACCGAGGAGATGCTGGGACGAAGTGCCGAGGAGCTGTACTCCATTCCCTCCACCGAGATCATTCATCCCGACGATCGCGAACGCGTCACGTCCTATCACGTGGCTCGCAGTCGCGGCGAGCCGGCGCCGACACGCTACGATCTCAAGCTCATATCGTCCCGCTCGTCCGAGCCGGTGATCGCCGAACTGACTATCCACGGCACCGACGATCCCGGGGTCACCGTGGGGGCGGTACGCGACATCACGGAGCACGTGGCGGCCGATCGCAAACTGCGCGAGTACGCGAAGACGCTGGAGGCCAGAAACCGCGAAATCCACGAGACCCGGGCACAGTTGCTTCAGTCTGAGAAGATGGCGTCGCTGGGCAACCTGGTGGCCGGCGTGGCACACGAGATCAATACGCCGCTGGGGTCCATTCACGCCAGCGCCGACACGTCCAGGCGTGCCCTGGACATCGTCTCGGAGGCGGCACAGGATGACGAATGTCAGCCACTCTTCGACAAGTACCCCAGACTAAAGCGTGCCGTAGACGTCCTCGCGGAATCAAACGTGACGACGGTCACGGCGGCAGAGCGTATCGTGGGCATCGTCAAATCGCTCCGCAGCTTTGCGCGCCTCGACGAGGCTGAATTCAAGAAAGTCGACATCCATGAGGGCCTGGAGAGCACACTGACTATCCTCCACCACGAGCTGAAGAACCGCGTGGAGGTCGTGCGTGACTTCGGGGATCTGCCGCAGGTGGAGTGCTTCCCCAACCAGCTCAACCAGGTGTTTCTGAACATCCTTGTGAACGCCGCCCAGGCCATCGGCGCGAAGGGAACCATCACCATCCGCACGCGGCAGGAGGGCGACCGGGCGGTGGTGGAGATCTCCGACACCGGCAAGGGCATCGCACCGGAACATCTCGCCCAGATCTTTGATCCGGGATTCACTACCAAGGGCGTGGGCGTGGGTACCGGGCTGGGCCTGTCCATCACCTACCGCATCATCGGGGACCACAGCGGCCGCATCGATGTAGCCAGTGAGGTCGGCAAGGGCACGACGTTCACCATCCGCCTGCCGATCGAGCGCAACGGCGACCACGCCTGAGACCCTGGCTTGATTCAGAAATTGAATCTAAAGGTGACCATCGGCGGGGCCGGCGCCGGTGAAAACCCCGAAGGGTTCTCCGGCTCCTTCTCACCAAACCCGTAGTACAGCTCCGCCACCAGGATACCTGCCACGGCCCCGATCAGGACATCGGAGAAGTGGTGCTTGAGCGAGTGCACGCGCGAGACCGCCACCAATGACGACCAGCCATAGAGCACCACCGATGACACCCACTTCCAATCATCGTACTGCCCGGGGCTCATCTCCCTGCGCATGATGGAATGCAGCCGGTTGTTCACGTAGGTCGAGACGAAGAACGAACTGGAGGCGTGTCCGGACCAAAACGAGTTGTGGTCGTACGTAAAGCTGGAGTGAGGGCGATCCACTCCCGTGCCCGCTTCGGCGCGCACGTACGGGCGCGGGCGTGCCACCCAACCCTTCACCGCGTCGTTGAGTCCCTTGTTGCCGAACAAACCGCTGCCGTATAGAAACAGATCCTGAAACGCATCCTTGGTCGGTTCATCCTGAGGCCAGGCCAGATTGGCGAACAGGCGGGCGGCGGTGCCCACCACCGGAGTAATGACACTGCCGAAATCGTTGTCGAGAAAGTTGCTCTGCCCCGGCTTTGGATGGGATCCCGCGATCAGGCGCTCCATGGTACCGTCCAGCGGCAGCAGACCGTTGATGAGCGGCTTCTTGCTCGAATCGATGGGGTTGATGCGCCAGCCGGCGTAGCCCGCCACCGTGGAGCCCACACCGATGGCGACGATTTCTTCGGTCGTCAGATAGTTGCGTTGCTGAGCGTGAACGGGGCCGCCCTGCGACAGGAAGGTCATGCCGAGCGCACACAGGGTCGCGATGAGCCGCGCGCGGTGGTAGAGCGTGGTCATGGTGAGTATATCCGAAGAAAGCGGGCTCTCCGCCCGAGGCAAGGTCGTTGTGTGCCCATCGCGGGTGTCGAATTACATCAGGCTGGTGCGCATGTTCATGTCGAGATGCATGATCCACAACGAACCGAAGGAAAAGAGGATCATGGCAAACAGCAGCGGCGTCTGTGCCCATATGGCGCGACCGCCGCGGCCGAACAACCGATCACCCGCGCGTGCCGCCACCTTGATGCCGATGACGTGGCCGGTCAAGACCAGCAGCACCTGCGTCGCCCACACCGTCTGATCGCCCAGCAGGGCCGCGTACGTTTGCCCGGCCGTGCCGAAGAGATTCCAGCCGTAGCCAAACGGGTCGGACAAGAGCGGCAGAATGGCCTGCCCTTCCATGGCCACATGCATGGCGTTGTGCGCCAGGTGGTAGAACAGCGCGATGGGAATCAGGCTGTACGCGAACGCGACGAGCACGCGCCACGGTGAGATCCCGCTGCCCGCGATCCGCGCTGACAGCCAGGAAAGTCCCTGGTACAGCAGGAACGGCACGGCCAGGATCGCGATCATACCCACCGTGAACGAGAAGAGCGGTCCCAAACCGAACACGCCATTGAGCCACGCGATGAGGGATGGAGACGTGCCCGTCAAGTCCTCCCACAGGGGTGTCATGGTGAGTCCGTGGAAGGCGGTGAGCGCCAGCAGGATCACGGCCAGCACGGCCTCGTCCGTGCGTGGCTTCGGATAATGGAGAATGTCGGACGCAAAGGGACGGATATTGAGAGCCACGTTGTCCGACGGGCACGACTTGAAGCACTCCGTGCACATCGTGCAGTAGGTGTTTTCCTTGAGTGTGCCAAGGTTGAGTCCCGTGGGACAGGCGTAACCCCGATCATTCCCGACGTAGCAGTCTTTGGTCTTACAATCGAGACACACCTGACGATCGCGCGCACGCACCTCCACCGGCGCCATGTTGGCGTAGAGCCCGGAGATGCGTCCCACCAGGCAGCCATAACGACAGAACGACTTCTTCTCGAAGACAAAGGCCGGCAACACAACCATCAGGAGCATGATCAGGCCCATCATCGCCGTGGCATAGGGGCTGGTGGTGACCTTGTACCCCAGCTCTAGCCAGGTGAGTGCAATGAACAGGCCGATGGCGAGAGTGATGTTGCGTGCCTGTCGGGGCCACTTCAGCCCCGACGTCAGCGGCTCGCGATTGACTCTCCAGAATCTCAGGCGCGAAGTGATAGACGCCACCATGTCCCACGGACAGGCAAAGCACCAGAATTTGCCGAGCAGCAGGATGACGAACACCAGCAGCCCCCACCAGATGGTCCAGGTGAGCACCGGCGCGATGTTGATACGCTGATCGCCGAAGAACCCGGCATAGAGTACGACGAGAAACAGCAACAGAATCGGCACCTGCACCGCAAACTGGAGCCAGCGACGTGACAGCAGATAGTTCACGGGAGCGAGGCGTGAAAGATCCAGGCGCCAGTCCCCCCCGTCCGACTCCTTCTTGAAGTAGAAGGCGAACGAGATCACCAGAATCGCCGCGACGCCGAAATAGAACATCCACGGCGGCAGTCCCGCCATCAGGTGGACGCCGTTGTCGACTTCGCAGCAACTGTGGTCGTTCATGACGATGTCCCTGGAGAACGTCTGCGCTTCTTGCGTATGATGCCTGTGGCCGCTGCCGCCATGACGACCAGTGCCACTGATCCACCCAGGTACGTCCAGGTCCGACTGCTCTCCCCCACGGACAGATCGAATACTGCCCGATGCTCACCCTGATCATCGGAGAAGACGATGCGGACGTAGTAGGCCCCCGCGTCTTCGTAGACCCAGCCCACCTTGTAGACATTGGTGGCGTTTCGATAGGCCGTGAACGGATGCGTCTGGTCGGGATCCTCGTGCCGGCCCCACACGAGAAAGTTCACCGGTCCTTCATAGGGAGTCGGCTCCGGAAGCGTGTCCCGGATGTACATGGCCAGATCCAGCGCCATCTGGCCCGGGATCTCGTAATACGTAAACGTGACGTCGTACCCATCTACGACCTGATCCACCTCGTAGACCGGCGTCTCCGGATAGTGGTCCTGGGAGCTGTAGTGCGGAATACCCCGGATGTGGTGGGCCTGCACGACGCCCGGCAGAATCAGGATGACCAGGCTCAAGAGCCGAATGCGTGTCACGCCGCCTCCTTGCGCGAGCGCCTGCCCGGCCAGCGCCACACGTACCTGAGTGCGTGCTGATCCCGCCCGTCACAGACGTCCATGCAGAGGCCGCAGTTGTCGCACTCGCCGGGGAATTCGCCGGCCGCGGGGTCGAGATCGTCCGGACAGACGCGGTTGCACAGGGCACACGAGTCACAGAGCGAGTCCACACGCTCCACCCGCCACAGGCGATACCGCCCCATCAGTGTGAACAGCGCGCCACCGGGACAGACCCGGCGGCAGAACAGGTGCGGCGAGAACACGACTTCGCCGAGCCACAGGAAAATCAGGAAGACCACTCCGGCGGTTACGGTACCCGTCAGCACCAGGTGATACACGCCCTCGGTGATCAGACGGGGCGGATAGATCAGGCTGGCCACCGGCACCGCCAGGATGGCGCCCAGGATCACGGACAGGGCCAGGAACATCTTTGCCGTCGGTCTGGGCAGATCGAAGGTGAAATACTCCAGCCCCACGCGCCGGAGTATCCCTCGCAGGCCTGTGCCGGCCTCTGCAAACAGCGAATAGGGACAGATCCACGAACAAAAGAAACGACCACCGATCAAAATGAACACCGTGGGCAACAGGACCGAGAGCAGCAGGGTCAGCGAAATGGTCCGGGCCGCAGTCGTGGAGGTTACGAACGCCAGCGGATCGGAGAGCGACAGCGCGAAGATGCGCAGACTCCAGAGGCCTCCCTCGAAGTCGCCCCGGAAGAGCATCGGCTTGTTCTCCGCAGCGAGCACACGGTCCATGGCGCTGAGAACGATCGAGTCAGAGATCTCCTGCTCGGCGCCCAGTTGTCCTGCCTTCTTCTCATAGCGGTTCAGGTACACCAGAAAGACCATGAGCACGAGCACGGATATGCGGGTGACGTTGCGGTAGCGTCTCACACCACCGCCTCCTCTTCGATCGGCATCACCCGGATCGCCTGCGGATAGTGGATACAGACCTGCTCGCAGAGCCCGCAACCCACACACTTGTCCGTGACCACCGGCTGCTCCCACGCCTCCGCGTAGATGGCCAGGCCGTCGTACGGGCAGGCAAAGACACACACCCCGCACACATACCCGTTGAACGAGTTGCAGATGTTGCGGTCGACCACCGCCATGCCCATGCGTACGTGCTTGAGCACTTCCTCCCCATCATCGGCAATGGGCTGCAACGCCCCGGAGGGACAGGTGTTGTTGCACTTCATGCAGAGGATGCAGCCCTTCTCCCGCGGCACGATGTAGGGTGTACCGGCCATGACCGGATCGAGACCATCGTAGTACTTGATGGTCTCGTTGGGGCACACCTGGCCGCAGCGGCGACAGCGAATGCACTTGCTGAGAAACTCCGCTTCGGCCAGCGCGCCCGGCGGACGGATGGGCGGACGCTTCAGACCCGGGATTATTCTTTTGAGGCTGTACCAGCTTCCGGAGGCCAGGGCCAGCACGGGGATGGAGGCGGCCGCCAGCGACTTGAGAAACTGCCGCTTGGTCATCTTCCCCACCGATTCTCCACTCCCTGCTCCCGCCCCTGCCACGTTCCCTAGATTTTCTCGATCCGTGCCGCCAGCTTCTTGTAGTCCACCTGGCCGGACACCGGATCGTAGGCACGGTGTGACGTAGCGTTGACCAGCCACTTGTTGTGCCGAGGATCGGCCGAGTCGGCCACCGACAGGTTCCAAGGCGAAAACAGGTATCCGCGTGGAACCTCGTTGCGTGACGGCTTGATCTTGGAGCGTACGCCGCCCACCGAGACGCGTGCCTCGTAGTGGCCGCGGCGGGTGGAAATCCGCACGCGATCACCGTCGTTCAATCCATTGGCCTGGGCGTCGTCTGGATGCATCTCTACGTACTGCTCCGGTACCAGGCGTTTGGTGGTGGCGCCGCGTATCGTCTTGGCGCTGTGGAAGTGCTCGTAGACGATCCCCAGCCCCAGCCAGAACGGGTACATGTCCCCGGGCACGCTCTTCCAGTGGGTCTTGCTGTGCGCGAAGTCGGGAAGCTCCGGGGTCAGCGCCATGTCGCGCGCCTTCACCAGGACCTCGGGATGATCGATGCAGTAGTATCCGGGCTCGGTGCCCATCCGGCGCAGATCCTTGAGCACGGGACCCGCCTTGCTGTAGTCCTGGCGACAGACCTTGAAGTGCATCTTGCCGTCTTTGGTCCGGAAGTCGCCGTACGGTTTGTCCTCCCAACCCTCCTGGTTCATAAATCGCCGCGGTGTACCGCCCCGCTTGGCGCTTTCGTAGGTCGCGGCCGGCCACTGGATGCCCCGCAGGCGGCGGATCTGATCGTACAGTCCGATGCCGTCCCGCTCGCGCACCTCCAGCATACCTGTGAGATCGCAGTCCTGTCCCCTGGAGCCACGGATGATCTCCTCGAAGACCTCCTCGGCGTCGTACAGCTCCGGTCCGTCCGGGTGGAACTTCTTCTTCCTGTAGGGAAAGATCTTATCCGGATCGAGCCCCACCGCCCTGGCGAGCAGCTTGCCTTTGTCGATGGACATGTCGAGATCGGGCCGGCAGTTCTCCAGCCCCGGCGCAC
Organism: Candidatus Zixiibacteriota bacterium; assembly: GCA_030597645.1. Taxonomy (GTDB): domain Bacteria; phylum Zixibacteria; class MSB-5A5; order JAUVRN01; family JAUVRN01; genus JAUVRN01. Next base: position 2,975 of record JAUVRN010000004.1, on the reverse strand, counting down.
CCTTGCCGACGCCATCGACCACATTCAGCCGCCGTTCGGACGAAGTGTAGGTCCCTCCCTGCCACTCACCCCAGGTGAGAGCCGGGAACACCACATCGGCATACAGATTGTTGGGTGCGTGTCGATAGATGTCCTGCACCACGACGAACATCTTTTTCAACCCCGGCCGAATCAGGTTGTTGAGATCCGGCTGGTGGATATGCGTGGTGTACATGTAAAACATCACCTTGACGTCGCCCTTGAGAGCGCGCTCGAACATGCCCACCATCATGCCGGGGTTTTTGGCCTGATTGACGATGTCGAGCCGGCCCTCCGGCAGACCCCAGATCTCATTCATCCAGGCGCGGTGCTGGTCGTCCTTGAGCGCCTTGTTGAACGGCAGGCGCCCGGTCAGACCACCCATGAGTCGCTCACCCATGGCGTTGGGCTGCCCGGTCATGGAGAAGGGGCCGGCACCCGGACGCCCTAGGTCCCCGGTCAGCGCATGCAGATTGATGATACTGATGATGTTGTGCTGACCGTGAATGTGCTGGTTGTAGCCGATACCCCAAAACGTGATCACGCCGCCGCGACCGCGCGCTTTGCCGCGCCGCGAGGCCTGGGCCCACTGTTTGGCGACCTCCCGAATCTGTTCCGGCGGTACCATGGTCCGATCCTGCACCTGTTCCGGCGAGTACTCCTCACGCATGACCTTGATGTACTCTTCCCAGCCGGCGGTGTGGCCCTTGAGGAAGTCGTAGTCGATCACGTCGGGGTGCTCGGTGATCAGCACGTGCGCCAGGGCATTGAGGCAAGAGATGTCGCCGTTGATCGTCGGGAAGTGGATGCTGTTGCGCGGATTGATCGACTCCAGTGCCTGCACGGTACCGGTGCGTCGGGGATCCACCACGAGCGTGGGGATGCCGTTCTTCTTTTTGTGATCCGCCACGCGCCAGAAGATGATCGTGTGCGACGCGCGGGCGTTGTGACCCCACATGGTGATCATGTCTGCTTCTTCGATGTCGTCGTAGCAGAGCGGCGGCGTGTCCGAACCGAACGTGGCAAAATACCCCGTGACGGCGGACGTCATGCAGGTGCGGGCGTTGGCCTCGATGCTGTTGGAGCTCAGTACGCCCTTCATGAGCTTGTTCTCCATCCACTGCGCCTCGACCGTGAGCTGGCCGGAGCCGTAGAGCCCGATGGAATTGCCGCCGTGCGCTTTGTAGATCTCGTGGACCTTCTCCACCACCAGGTGCTCGGCGTCCTCGTAGGACATCTCCTCGAAGACGTCATCGTCGAAGCGGCCCTTGGTGGCTGATTCGTAGCCGCGCAGGGGGTCGGACATGTCCTTGCGAACGAGCACGCGATCGAGGCGATCGACGTAGGTCGGTTCGTCCGCATTGAGCCCCTCGATGCACTGCACCCCCTGGTTGGTGGGATGCTGTTTGTCGGGCACGACACCGAGGATGCGCCCGGTCTTGTCCGCCTTGATGACCGTACCGCACCCCACTCCGCAGTAGGGACACTGTGCAAGCAGGCTCTGGGCCACCGGCGATTCGCCCGCCGCCTGGGCAGCCAGCGTGGTGGGAGAGAAAATCGAATCGCCGAGTCCAAGGGCGGCGGCTCCTGCGATGGAGCCTTTGATGAAGTTCCGCCGGCTGGTATTCAACCCTCTACGACGCATGGCGAACTACTCCTTTCCTTCTTTGATATAGGCGATGATGTCATTGATTTCTTTGCCGGTCATTTCCAGTAGTCCGCCACCGCCCCGGATCATGGAGCGCATGGCCGACTCGTGGCGACCCAGCGACATGGTGGCCTGCAAGTAGCCTACCGAGGCGGCGCGCACGAACTTCGGGCGCATCAGGTCGGGCGCGAAGGAACCTTTCTGGTGGCACTGACGGCACTGACTGTCGTACAGGATGCGGCCGTTGTCGGCGGTCCCCACCACATACTTCTGTCCGATCTCATCCGGATCCTTCCCTCGCAGGTAGCTCACGATGCCCTGCGCTTCGGCCGTGGGGATCTCTACGAAGCCGCCGCGTCCAAATTTCTTCATCTCGCTGCCGTCGCGACCCGACATCATCATGGCGAGGATGAAGCCGTCGGACACCTGCGAGAGGAATCCCGGGCGACCGATGCCGGGGCCATTGCCGCCGGCGCCGCCCTGGCCATGACACGGTTCGCAGTAAGCCTTGAAGTAATCCCTGCCGAGATCAGGATCGCCCGGCGTAGTGGCCCGCCCGGCCAGCGATACAGGATCTTCCTCCATCGTCCGGATGAACGCGACGATGTCGTTGAGTTCCTGGCGTGACAGGCTGGTGGTACCGTCGGTGCCATGCGCATTGGCCTTCATCTTCGTACCCGAGCGGCCGTACGCAGCCATCTGCCAGATGAACTCATCTGAGGCCGCAGCCAGAAAGTCGCGGCTGCCGATGGCGGGGCCGATCAGGCCCTGCCCCCGATCGCCGTGGCACGGTGCGCATATGCTTGAGTAGAGTTTTTGTCCGCTGAACTCCGAACCGGCGATCTTACGGCGGCCCGTGCCGTCCACCGTACCCGTGTAGCCCCGCCGGAGGTACGCGACCAGGTCGCCCAGCGTCCGGGCGCCGAGAAAGCTGTAGTCGCCCATCGCGGTACCGCGCCGGCCCCGGGTCAGCGTGGCGTGCAGGAAGCGATCGTCGGCCAGGCGCAGGAATTCCGGCGACACCAGCGACGGACCGAGTCCGCCCTCTCTGTCCTCCCCGTGACAGGATACACAGTGTTCGGCGTAGTATCGTTCGCCTCGCCGTCCCGAGCCGCGGCCGACCGCCTGCCGGAACGACGAAAGTTTCACCTGCTCGGTGCGCCACGTGCGCAGATAGGCCAGTAGATCGCCCAGATCCTGGGCCGACAGAAAGCCCCAGGCCGGCATGGCCGTGCCCGCGCGACCGTCCACAATGGTCTGGTACTGCAGGCGTTCATCCATCAGGGACAGAAGTTGCGGTGACCGGAGG
>JAUVRN010000034.1 GCA_030597645.1 Candidatus Zixiibacteriota bacterium | reverse complement strand
GCATGCCGGCCGGGCGGTACGTGTCGGAGTTCAGGAACATGGTGAACTGGGCACCCGAAACCGTGAGAAAGTCGAGGCGATGTACTTCCGTCTCGCCCAGGGCCTCGGTGCCCTTGAACGCCACCTGGTAGTCGGGGTCGTCCGAGGTCTGGAACAGGCGGATGATGTTGCGCTCGCAGCTCTTGGCCAGATCGGCGGTCTCGCCAGCCGGCATCATCTGCGTGTTGCCGCCCATCTGCATCCAGCCCTCCGTGCCGTTGAACACCACGATCGGGTCGCCCATGGGCGTCTTCATGACCTGGCGGGTCATGTCGGGGAACACGTCCAGTGTGGTGACATCCACCGACATGGAACCCTGGGGCATATTCACGGTCACCTTGGATTCGCGCAGCGCCGCTTCGACCGCCTTGAATTCGCTCAGGCCACCGCAGGCCTCCACCGACTTGGCCAGCATGTCGCGGCCTTTGGCCAGCTCTTCCTCGGTGGCTACGAACTTGCCCGCGGAGGGTTCGGGAATGGTGATGTCGATCACGTTGACGTCGTAGCCGAGATCCGCAAGCGGCGCACCGAACTCCGCGCCGTTGCCCGTAACCATGATCTGCAGGTGGTCCGGGTGGAGTTTACGCTGCGCCACATCCACCACGTCCTCCGGCGTGACCTTTTCCACGCCTTCCTTGATCTGCTGGAGGTAGTCCGCAGGGAAGTCGTAGTAGTCGTAGGTCATCATGCGTCCGAGGATTTCACCCTGCGTATCGAAATTGAAGACAAAGGAGTTTAGATACCCGTCCTTGGCCCGCGTCATCTCGTCGGGGGTGGGCGGCTCGGTCCGCATGCGCTCGATCTCGTGGATACAGCTCTCGATGGCCTGGACGGTCTGTTCCGACTTGGTCGAAGTGAATACGTAGAACATGCCCGGCTGCGAGAAGCTGAATGAATACGTTCCGGCCACGGCGTAGGCCAGTCCCTGCGTGGTGCGCACCTCTCCGAAGAGACGACCGCCGAAACCGCCCAGCACCGTGTTCATGACGATGGTGGCGGGGTAGTCCGGATCGCCCATGCGGCCGCCGATATGCCCGATGAAAATGTTGGACTGGTTGACGTCCGTCTTCTCCGCGTAGTTGACGCTGTTGACGAAGTCGTAGTCCACTTCGGGCGGTTTGGGTACGTCCACCGCACCGCGCGACCAGTCGCCGAAGTACTGGGTGATCAGGGCCACCATCTCGTCCGTCTTGAAGTCACCCCAGATGGCGATCTGGGTGCCCTGCGGCTGCACGTACTGCGCATGAAAGTCCACCAGATCCTGGTGGCTGATGGCTTCGACCGTGGCGTACTCCATGTATCGTGCGATCGGCGACTCGGCCCCGTAGATCAACTTGCGGAACTCGCGAACGTTGATCTGCATCGGATCATCGTTGCGGCGCGAGATCACGGCGCGCGCCTCGGTCCTGGCGAGATCGATCTTGTCCTCGTCAAAGATCGGATGGCGCATCACGTCCGCCAGTACCGATACGATGGTCTCGGCGTACTCGGAGAGACCATTGGCACTGGCCGAACCGGACGCCGTACCGATGCCCGTCTCGACGCTGGCACCGATGGCCTCGAGCCTGGCGTCGATGTCGTCGCCCGACATCGATTGAGTGCCTCCGGTGCGCATCACTGAACCCGTGATGACCGCCAGGCCCACCTTGGCGGCCGGATCGAGGAACGATCCGCAGGACATGCGGACCGAGAGATCGACCAGCGGCAGGGTCTGGTCCTCGAGCAGGTAGAGACGGACCCCGTTGTCGAGCGTCACCCGCTCGGGCTCCGGAATCTCCATCTTGTTGAGGGACGGGTACTTCAGGTCCTCAATCTTCTTCTGGGCGGCGGTGGGCAGGGCAATCCCTGCGACCAGGGCGCCGGTGATCAGCAGTTGCAACATGGAAAGTCGCTTCATGGTCTTGTTCTCCGCGACCTAAGGCTAGGACTCGTCGACGGTCACGATCGAGCCAACCGTACGGTTCTTGTCTGTCAGGTATTCATTCGCCACACGCAGGATATCCTCTGCCGTGACGGCGTTGATAGCGTCGAGCTCGGTAAACAGGCGTTCCCAGTCGTTGTAGGCCGTCTCGTACGCGGCCAGTTGGATCGCCATGCCCTGTCTGGACGAGAGTTCGTTGATCAAATCCGCCTTGGCGCGGGCCTTGATGAACTCTACCTCCTCTGCAGGAATGGGCTCTTCCTTGAGACGCTCGATCTCCGACAAGATCTCGGCTTCGCAATCGGCCGCGGTCACGTCCTGCGACGGTACGGCGTACACGGCAAAGAGATGGGGATACTTGGATCCCGGGAAGGAGGGGAAGGCTCCGACCTGCACCGCCATCTTCTCCTGCTTCACGAGCTTCTCGTACAGCAGGGACGTTCGGCCCTGGCCCAGGTAATCGGCCAGCGCGTTCAGGGCCGGATTATCGGCGTGGGTCTCGGCGGGACGGTGATAGCCCATGATCAGAATCGGTTGCGCGGCGTCCGGGATGGTCACGCGGCGTTCGCCCAATTGTGGCGGCTCCACGGTGCCGATACGCTCCGGCTTGGGTGAGGCGGGCAGGCGGCCAAAGTACGTCTTGGCCAGCTTCTTGACGTCCTTGGCCTTGACGTCGCCGACCACCGCCACCACGAGGTTGGACGGAACGTAGTACTTGTCGAAGAACCGCTCGGCTTCATCGCGCGTGATCATGGTCAAATCCGACATGTGCCCGATCCCCGAGATGCCGTAGGGGTGCGCCTCGAACGCGACACCGAGAAACTCTTCGAAGAGACGTCCGAAGGGATTGGACTCGATGCGCATGCGGCGCTCTTCTTTGACCACGTCAATTTCCTTGTAGAATTCGCGGATCACGGGATCGTAGAAGCGTCCGGACTCCAGTGCGAACCAGAGCTCTACGCGATTGGACGGCAGGCTAAAGAAGTAGATGGTGAAATCTGACGCCGTACCCGCGTTGAGCCCGACCCCGCCGTTGGTCTCCACGATCTTACCGAATTCGTTGGTGACGACGTACTGGTCTGCCGCCTCTTCCGCAGCCTTGAACTGATCCCAGTACTCCTGCAGAAGTGCCGAGTCGGCCAGGTGGGCCTTGAGCACTTCCGCTCGCCAGGCATAGTAGGCATCGTCCACTTCGTTCAGGGCCACACGTTCGGCCTCGGCATCATTTGTGCCGACCTCGGTCGTGCCCTTGAATGCCATGTGCTCGAACACGTGGGCCAGTCCCGTGGCGCCCTTGGGGTCGTCGGCCGCGCCGACGTCGGCCAGCGTCACACACGTGACCACAGGCGCGCTGTGATCTTCCATTACGATGACGCGCAGCCCGTTGTCGAGCTCGAAACTGGTGATCTTCTCCTTGACGGAGGCAAAGTCGAAGGTCTGGGCCTGGGCCACCGGACACACGAGGCAGGCCACGAGCAGACCAATCATCCAGACAGGTTTTTTCAACATGAGATCCTCTCCCAAATAAGGCCCCGATAGAAGGCTTCAGCGTACGTCGCCGGGGGCTCCTGGTCAAGCGGGCTACAACAGGTGAATACGGTGTCTGCAGAGGGTCGTTTCAGGCCGTGAAGAGAGGTCGATCTACGGACATGCCGGAGTACGACCACCCTCCAGGAGGTCGCAGGAGTACTTGGAAGGAAAGGTGGTGAGCAGGAATATGCCAACAAAAAGAGCCCGGTAATCACCGGGCCCTGCGAGTTGACCAAGGTCAGCTCGTAACTAGCTGCTCTTGAGCTCCTTGATGTACGCAGCCTTACCCTCGTTGAGCGCCTCCTTAACGGCGTCAACCTGGTTCTTGGCCACGCGACCGATCTCACCGGTTTTCTTCTCGATCGCTTTCTCGGCATCCTCGTAGATGTCTTCGCCGCGACTCTGAAGCTCTCCAATGCTCTTCTTGAGCTTCTTGCGTGTCGTCGTGCCGGTGTTGGGCGCCAGCAGAAGTCCCGCGGCGCCGCCCATCGCAGCTCCGATCAGGAACGCCAGCAGCGTATCGCTGGTGTTACTCATTGTGATTCACCTCTCTTCCTAAATATGTGCTAGTCCTGTTCGTCCTTCTTTTTCTTCTTCCGGCTGCCCAGTACCTGCAGGCCAATCTTGGCTCCGGCCAGAGCCGCACCGGCATACCGCAGGGGCTTGGCCAGCACCGACGCGTTGGTCAGCAGGGGCAGAGCCAGTTTCGTCGTCTGATGTGTAATGGCCCCCACGTTTCCCGCAATGTCGTCTACCTTTTGAGTTACGTCGCGCAGGTCCGAAAGTTCGCCTTCGGCTTCCTTCAGTATGTTTTCGATCTGCGGCCTCAGGTAGTTGATGTGCCGTATCATCTCTTCCGCTTCGGCCGTAGTCCTGGTCAGTTGGAGGGCCAGTCGCACAACGAACACCACCGCGACGACCACGGAAGCCGTGAGGATCAAGAGCAAAACGTCAACCAGTGTGACTGTCATTCAACACCATCCCTGGGACTACCTGAGCCGGCCAGCCACGGCCTCCATGCTTCCTGCTGTGATTAGTTGCGTGGCGTGGTTGCAGGTGCCCGGCAAGTAGCATGCAACTTTGGCGCCGACTGGAGCCGGCACGCTAACACTTTATTATACAACCACATCGGGAGGATGTCCAGTGTCCTGTAGGCCCGAAAACGTTGGCCCGGCTGCACACTCTGGGGGGGCTTCTGCACATGTCGTTCAGCCTCATTCAGATGCGCTCGGGAGCCCGGCATGCCCTTGCCCCGGCATGGCCTTGCCCCGGCAGATCCGTGTCCGGTTCTTGCGCATATGCGAATCGTCCTGATGACCCTGGCCGTGGCGGCAGGTTTTTACGTGGTGGTGCTGGCGTTTCTCTATTTCAGCCAGGCACGCATCGTGTACTATCCCGATGCTCACGTTCATGCCAATCCGGGAAACCTCGCGCTCCCTTTTGAAGAGGTAGATCTGGTCAGCGGAGATGCCCGCATTCACGGCTGGTTCGTTCCGGGCGATTCCGGTCGGCCGGTGGTGCTGTTTTGCCACGGCAACGCCGGGAACATCGCCGATCGCCTGGAGGCCCTGCAGGACATCCACGAGTCAGGCCTCTCGGTGCTCATCTTCGACTACGCCGGCTACGGCAAATCCACCGGGCCGCTCGGAGAGGAGCAGACCTACTCGGATGCGGCGGCCGCATACGCGTGGTTGCTCGACCGCGGCTTCGAGCCGGCGGACGTCATCATCTACGGCCGCTCACTGGGCGCCGCCGTGGCAGCCCACGTGGCCCAGGACAAGTCGGTACGTGCCATCGTACTGGAAACGCCCTTTACGTCACTGGCGGACGTCGCCGCGGTGCACTATGCCTGGGCACCGACGTCGCTGTTGCTCAGGATTCGTTACGACGCCCGGGAATACCTGCAGAACGCAAAGGCACCTATCACCATCATCCACAGTCCCGACGACCGGATCATACCATTCAGCCTGGGGCAGGCGTTGTATGAGAGTGCCCCTGAGCCCAGGCGCTTCATCCAGACCTCCGGCGGCCACAACGCATTCACGCCGATTGACTGGGATCTGATTCTGGAGAGGCGACAGAGCGGAAGCTAAATGGAGCCGACGGGGCTCGAACCCGTGACCTCTTGACTGCCAGTCAAGCGTTCTCCCAGCTGAACTACGGCCCCATCTGGACGGCGGAATATAGAGGCGCCCCACCGGAGCGTCAAGGCCCGTTTGGCCCGATCCGCGTCCATCCCTTTGCGGTATCGCACTTTGCACCCACGGGCCCATGCATTACATTACTTCGCCTGTCATGGTAAGAGTCGAAAAAGTCAGCCCGGACGGACCTCTGGGGCCCAGCCGTGTGGCACCCGGGGACCGACTGTTACGTATCAACGGTGTCGCCATGCGCGACCTGCTCGACGTGCGTTTCGCGGCGGCCGATGACCAGCTACGCATGGACCTCGAGCGGCCCGACGGCTCACGCTTTGCCGTGGAGGTCGACAAGCATCCCGACGACGACCTGGGGCTGGTCTTCGAGCCCATGCCGATCCGGTCGTGCAACAACAAGTGCGATTTCTGCTTCGTCTTCCAGCAGCCCAAGAAGACCCTGCGGCGCGACCTGTACATCATGGACGACGACTACCGCTACTCATTCCTCTACGGTAGTTTCATTACCCTGACCAACGTGGACGAGGAGGACATCCGGCGAATCGAGGAGCAGCGCCTCAGTCCCCTCTACATATCCGTGCACGCCACGGACGACGGCATCCGCCAGGAGTTTCTGCGCAGCGCCAACCCGATGCCCATCGTGCCGCTCCTGACGCGGCTGGCCCGTGCCGGAATCCAGATGCACACGCAGGTCGTGCTGATCCCCGACTTCAATGACGGCAAGATCCTCGACCGTACCATCCGCGAGCTGCGATCCCTATATCCGCAGGTTCAGTCGTTGGCCGTGGTGCCGGTGGGTCTGACCCGCTGGCGCACGGACCTGCCCAGTGTCAGACGCATCGATCGCCGGTATGCCCGGTCCCAGGTGAATTACCTGCGTCAACGGGGCAAACGTATCCGGGCCGAGTTGGGCTGCGAGTTCCTGTACGTGGCCGACGAGTTCTTCGTGCTGGCCGGTTTGCCGTTCCCACGCGCGCCCTACTACGATGATTTCAGCCAGGTGGAAAATGGTATCGGGATGGCCCGTCTGATGCTCGATCACGTGCAGCGCGAGCAGTCCCGGTTGCCGGAGCGTCTCGAGGAACCACTCACGCTCTGGTGGGTCATCGGCGTGTCGGCGGCCACCTTCCTGATCGATCGCGTAATCGATCCCCTGCGGACCGTAGGAAACCTGTCCATCGAACCGGTCGTGGTGACCAATCGGTTCTACGGCGATACGGTCACGGTATCGGGCCTGCTCACCGGTGCCGACATACGTGATGCACTGCTGGAACGCGGCGTGCGCGACGGCGCCGTCCTGCTGCCGCCCAATTGCCTGAATGATGAGGGGCTGTTTCTGGACGACCTGTCACCGGCAGACCTCGAGGCCGCACTGGGCGTGCGCGTGCTTCCCACACAATATGAGTTCATGCCGCGATTGCGGAGCTGGCTCCTGTCGCCGCGGCGGCTGCACAGGGTGGCGTGACACGCATGGATGCTCCACTGGTCGCGATCATCGGGCGCCCCAACGTCGGCAAGTCGTCCCTCGTCAATCCCCTCCTCGGAAGCGCGCCGGGGGGGGCCACGGAGGTGCCCTCGGCGGCCCCCGTCTCCTCCTACGCTCTGGCCGACTGGAACGGCCGCTATTTCTACCTGGCCGACACCGGGGGGTACGCACCCGAATCCGATGACCAGATGGACAGACTGGTCACGGCACAGGCGGAGGCGGCTATGGCCGAGGCCGACCTGATCCTGATGTTGACGGATGTCCAGGTGGGGATCCAGGACATTGACGTCCGTCTGGCCGACCGCCTTCGTCGCCGGGAAGTCCCCGTGCTTCACCTGGTCAACAAGGTGGACGGCAACGCACAAGAAGTCGAGGCCGCCGAACACCTGCGCCTGGGCCTGGGCGACGCGATCACCGTCGCGGGCGAGTCGGGCCGGGGCACGGGCGACCTGCTCGATCGGCTGGTGGACGCGCTGCCCGAATCGTACAGCACCACGGAAGAGGACTCGATCAGGCTGGCCATGCTGGGGCGGCCCAACGTCGGCAAGTCGCCCCTCGTCAATGCACTCCTCGGCTCCGATCGCGTGGTGGTGTCGCCCACGCCGGGCACGACGAGAGACTCCGTCGACACGCCTCTCCTGTACAGGGAGCGCAGATTCACCATGGTGGACACGGCGGGTCTGCGAAGACGCGGCAAGATGGCAGGGGCCATCGAGTACTTTACGACGCTGCGAACCATTCGTGCGCTCAACCGGTCACGGGTGGCGGTACTGCTCATCGAGGCGGATCAAAACATCACCACGCAGGACGCGCACATCGCCTCACAGATCATCGAAGCAGGGAAGGGCCTCGTCATCGCGGTGAACAAGTGGGATCTGCTGGCGGACGAAGATCACCGCAAGGGCGATCGGTTCCTGGTGGAGTTCAAGGACCGGGCCGCCTTTCTGAACTTTGTGCCGCTGGTCTTCATCTCCGCACACACCTCGCGCAACGTATGGAAAGTGCTCGATCGCGTCACCGAGGTAGATGCAGAGATGGAGCGCCGGGTGCCGACGGCCGAATTGAACGACTTCATCTCCGAGGTGATCGAACGCCGACCGCCGCCGGCGGTTCGCGGCAAGCCGATCCGGATCTACTACATCACGCAGCCGCAGACATCTCCCGCCAAATTCGTGCTGTTCTGCAGTCACCCGGACCTCATCCCTGATTCGTACCAGCGGTTCGTGTACAACCAGATCCGGGAACGCTGGCCTTTTGTGGGCGTGCCGATCGTCATTTCCGTGCGCGCCAGCAAGTAGCCTCTGGAGGAATGGGCGTGGAGCTTCCATCCGTTGTTGGTAATGTCCTGCTCGTGGCCGTCGCCGGGATGCTGGGAACGATTCCGACCGGATGGCTGGTGGTTCGCCGGCTGCGTGGCGTGGACCTTCGCACACTGGGTTCCGGCAACATCGGCGCCACCAACGTGGTGCGCGCGGTCGGCTGGACCGCAGGCATTCTCACCCTGCTGATCGACGCCTTCAAGGGTGCCCTTGTGCCGCTCCTCCTGACGGTGATGGAGGGTGATTCGGAGTCGCAGCGGCTGGCGTGGCAGATACTGGCCGGCATCGCCGCGCTGGGTGGAAACATCTATAACCCGTTCCTCGGTTTTCGTGGCGGCAAGGGAGTGGGTACCGCCATAGGCGTGACGGCAGTCATCGCGCCCGTTCCCATGATGTTCAGCGTGATCGGATTTGCGGCCGGGTTCGGTGCTGCCCGCATCGTGTCGGTGGGATCGCTGACCGCCGGCACGGTGTTCTCCGTGTCCGCGCTGGTGATCTACCTAGTGGGTGATCCGAGGCCTCCGGTCGGCTGGCTCGCCTTCTGCGTCGGCATGGGTCTGCTGGTCTTCATCACCCACCGATCCAATATCAGGCGGCTCCTGGCGGGTCAAGAAACCCGCTTGACCAAACAGGATTAGTGGACCTGCTTAAAGCATCAGTTCACTCTCATCCTATACTGTGTTCGGGTCCGGCGCCTGGGGTTTCGCGCTGGCGGATGTCCTCGCAATCAAAGGTCATGCCACCACGCTGTGGGGGCGGCCGGAGGATCATATCGAGGCGCTGGCCGAAGAGCGGCGGTTCCCGGACCGGCTACCGGGGTGCACGCTTCACCCCGATGTGGTTGCCACGCCCGACCTGAACCGGGCGATCCGGGCGGAGCGTTACATCTGTGCCATCCCGACCGCCTTTCTGCGTGGATTCCTGACCCGGCTTCCCAGGGATGTTCCGGGTCGTATCTGGATCAACGGCGGCAAGGGGATCGAGCAGAAGACACTGAAAACACCCGGACAAATTATCACGGATAGTGTGCACCCCGAAGCCAATGTGTACTCCCTGTCCGGACCGAGTCACGCAGAAGAACTGGCGCGCAGAATGCCTACCAGCGTCGTGCTGGCGGGAACCGAGTCGGACGAGCGGGATGAGCTGCAGGAAGAAATCTCCACCGACTATTTCCGTCTCTATGCCTCCGCGGATCGATACGGCGTGGAGCTGGCCGGTGCGCTCAAGAATGTCGTAGCCCTTGCATCCGGTATCTGCGACGGGCTCGGCTTTGGTGACAATACGCGGGGCGCGCTGATCACCCGCGGCCTGGCCGAGATGACTCGGCTGGGACAGAAGCTGGGTGGACGCTGGGAGACCTTTGCCGGGTTGGCGGGTATGGGTGATCTGATCACGACCTGTACCAGCGAACACTCTCGCAATCGTCAGGTAGGGCTGCGGCTCGGTCGGGGCGAGACGCTGTCGGATATCCTGGCCAGCATGACCCAGATCGCCGAGGGCGTCCACACCACCCCGGCGGCGCGCGACCTGGGCGCGCAGCAGGAGCTCGAGTTGCCCATCACCGAAGAAGTCTATGCCGTGTTATACGAGGGACGCCCGGCCAGTGATGCGGCTCGGTCCCTCATGACCCGGACACTCAAAGAAGAGGCCACCACCTATGCCGGCTAGCGTCGGTACCAAGCTGTACTATTCCATTCGCGCGGTCGCGGAACTGCTCGAAGTCGAGCCCTACGTCCTGCGCTTTTGGGAAAAGGAGTTTCCCACGCTCAGTCCCAGAAAGAGCAAGGGAGGGCTGCGGCTCTACAAGAAGTCGGACATCGATGAACTGCGCGTGATCAAGGAGCTGC
>JAUVRN010000196.1 GCA_030597645.1 Candidatus Zixiibacteriota bacterium | reverse complement strand
GCGATCGGCTGTGAGCGGCGGACACTTCGTCCTCGATCAAACCCGTCCTCGCCGGCCCCACATGGGCCGCCTCCGGGCGCTTTCGGTCTCGATCCTCGCCTGCACCGCTCTCGCTCGATCTCGCTACGAAGACGGGTTGTGAACCACTTCAAGGGTTGTCCCGCGAGTCTGCAAGGGCTATGCTAAACTGTTATCACATCTGTGAGTATGTGACAAGGGGGCAAATCAGTTTATGGGACAGGAAGCATTCCTAGTAGCAGTGTGTCGAACGCCGATCGGTACCTTTCAGGGCAGCCTGGCTCCCCTGACTGCGCCGAAGCTCGGGGCTGTGGCCGTGGCCGAAGCGGTGCGCAGGTCGGGGCTCAGTGCCGGCGACCTGGACGAAGTCATCCTGGGGCACGTAGTACAGGCCGGCAGCGGCCAGGCACCGGCCCGTCAGGCGGCGATCGCCGGCGGCGTCCCCGGCGAAGTGCCGTGCATGACCATCAACAAGGTCTGTGGCTCAGGGCTCAAGGCGGTCATGCTGGCCGCTCAGGCTATCCGTGCCGGGGACGCGCACCTGATCGCGGCGGGCGGTATGGAATCGATGTCCAACACGCCTTACGCGCTGGATCGCGCTCGGACCGGGTACCGGCTGGGCCACGGCAAACTCGTTGATATCATGATCCACGATGGGCTGTGGGATTCGTTCAACAACTTCCACATGGGCAGCGCAGCGGAGGACACCGCGGAGAGATCGAAAATCTCCCGGGGGCGACAGGACGAATACGCGGCGAACTCGCGTCGATTGGCCGTCACCGCCATCGATGCGGGCAAGTTCAAGGATGAGATCGTCGCGGTGGACGTGCCGAAGCGCAAGGGGGACCCCCTGCACTTTGATACCGATGAGTGCCCGCGGCGTGATACGACCACCGAATCGCTCGCACGCCTGAGGCCCGCCTTTCAGAAGGAGGGCACGGTGACGGCCGGCAATGCACCGGGCCTCAATGACGGTGCCGCCTGCGCGATCGTTGCCTCGGAACACGCCGTCAAGGAGCGCGGACTGGAACCGCTCGCTCGCGTGGTGGCGTATGCGGCGGCCGGTGTCGAGCCAAGGGATGTGTTCTATGCGCCGATCTTCGCCGTGCGTAAACTGATGGCGCAGATGAACGTCGATATCGGACACTTCGACCTGATCGAGGCCAACGAGGCATTCAGCGTCCAGGCGCTGGCGGACGGGGACGAACTGGGCTGGGACTGGGAGCGTGTCAATGTGCACGGTGGGGCGGTGGCACTGGGGCATCCGATCGGGGCGTCGGGAACGCGCATCCTCGCCACGCTGATCTATGCACTGCGCGACCGCGGTTTGAGAACGGGTATGGCGACGCTTTGCCTCGGCGGCGGCAACGCGGTGGCGCTGGCCATTGAACGGGTTTAGGGTAAGGGGGCTTCATTCATGAGTGAGATACGCACGGTAGCCGTGGTCGGCGCCGGCACGATGGGCAACGGTATCGCCCACGTATTCGCCCAGCACGGTCATGACGTAAAACTGATCGACACGGAACAGGCGTTCCTGGATCGAGCGGTATCGAGGATCACCAAGAACCTGGATCGGCAGGTCAAGAAAGAGAAGATCAGCGCGGCGCAAAAGGATGAGGCCCTGTCTCACATCGAGACATCGCTCACCCTGGACGCGGCGGCGGGAGTCGATCTGGCCATCGAGGCGGTCACAGAGGATCTGAACCCCAAGAAGGCCATCTTCGGCAAGCTCGATGCGACCTGTCCGGCCGGCACCACTCTCGCATCCAATACGAGTTCCATTTCCATCACCGAACTGGCGGCGTTGACGTCACGACCGGATCAGGTCATCGGCATGCACTTCATGAACCCCGTGCCGATGATGAAGCTGGTCGAGATCATCCGCGGGACGGCCACCTCCGATGCTACGTACACGAAGATCAAGGCGCTGACCGAATCGCTCGGCAAGACGCCGGCCCTGGCCAACGACTATCCCGGCTTCATCGCGAACCGGATACTCCTGCCCATGATCAACGAGGCCGTGTACTGCCTGATGGAGGGGGTCGCCGATCGGGACGCGATTGACACCGTGATGAAACTGGGTATGGCCCATCCCATGGGTCCACTCACACTGGCCGACTTCATCGGGCTCGATGTCTGTCTCGCCATCATGGAGGTGCTGCACGAGGGGCTGGGGGATGACAAGTACAGACCCTGTCCGTTGCTCCGGAATATGGTTCGGGCCGGATACCTGGGTCGCAAGAGTGGACGCGGATTCTATACCTATGAGGGTGCATGATGGATTTTACGCTGACGGAAGACCAGCAGATGCTGCGCGAGGCCACACGCGAGTTCTGCGAAAAGCGCGTGCGACCGCACGCCGAAGAGTTCGACAAGAAAGGCGCTATCTCCGACGATGTGCTCAGGGAGGCCGGCGAACTTGGCTACTTCGGACTGGTCATTCCCGAGGAGTACGGCGGACTCGGTGTCGACACGGTGACCTACGTCATCGTGATGGAAGAACTCGCACGAGTGTGCGCCAGCCTGGAGATCATCATCTCGGTGCACAATTCACTGGTGTGTCACGCGATCTCGCGCTTTGCCAGCGACGAGATCAAGAAGACGTACCTTCCCAGACTGGCGACCGGCGAGATCATCGGTGCGTACAGCCTGTCCGAGCCCGGTGCCGGCACCGATGCGGGCAGCCTCATCGCGACCGCGATCCGCGACGGGGACCACTTTGTCTGCAACGGCACCAAGAGCTGGGTTACCAACGCCGGCCTGGCCGGCATCACGCTGGTTTTCTTCAAGACCGACCCGGAAGCCGGCAAGAAGGGTATTTCCTGCATTCTGGTGGAGGCCGGAACCGAGGGCATGACCCTGGGCAAACCGGAGGACAAACTGGGGCTGAAAGCGTCCGACACACGTGAGATCTCATTTGCCGACGCACGCATACCGGTGACCCACGTCATTGGCGAGGATGGGCGGGGTCTCTCCATCGCCCTGGCCATCCTCGATGCCGGTCGTATCGGTGTGGCGGCCCAGGCGGTGGGTATCGCGCAGGGTGCCCTGGAGGAAGGGCTGAAGTACTCCCAGCAACGCGAGCAGTTCGGACAGCCGATCGCCAACTTCCAGGCGATCCAGTTCAAGCTGGCCGACATGGCGACCCGCGTCGACGCCGGCCGTCTGCTCACGTACCGGGCTGCGTTCCTTCAGGACCAGCCGGACTCGCGGCCGTCCTGCGAAATCGCGATCGCCAAGCTGTTCTCGTCGCAGATGAGCAACTGGGTGGCCAATGAGGCGCTCCAGATTCACGGCGGCTATGGCTATATCAAGGAATACCCCGTAGAGCGGTTCTTCCGCGACGCCCGCGTCACGGAGATTTACGAGGGTACCTCCGAGGCACAGCGCATGGTCATTGCTCGATCCCTCCTGACGAACGGCGTGAAGTAGCCGATGACCGTCGTTCCCGAATCGCACCGCCCGTGGCAGGCGAAGATCGAAGCCTTCTGTCGGACACACATCGCGCCGCACGCAGGTCGCATGGACCGGGAGGGTGAGTTCGCCGACGAGGTCCAGCAGGCCATGGCGGCCGAAGGGCTGTGGGGCGCGGTGATTCCGAGAGACTATGGCGGACTCGAACTGGATACACGCTCCTATGCGATCCTGATAGAGGAAGTGGGGCGCGTGTGTGGCTCCACCTGCCTGATGCTGGCGGCGCACTGCTCGCTCGGGTGTTTTCCGATCGTCGCATTCGGCACCGAGGAGCAGAAGCAAAAGTATCTGCCCCGGGCGGCAAAAGGCGAATTGGTCGCCTTTGCGCTCACCGAGCCGGAGGCCGGTTCGGACGCGGGTGCTACGCAGACCAAGGCGCTGCAGCAGGGCGACGGCTCGTGGGTCGTCCAGGGTACCAAGTGCTGGTGCACCAACGCGACACGGGCCTTTGCGCATGTCATTACGGCGCGCACCGACGATTCGCCCGGAGTCGGGTCCATCACGTGCTTCATCCTGGAGCCCGGCATGGACGGGTTCGCCACCGGCAAGAAGGAAGACAAGATGGGTCTGCGCGGGTCCGATACGGCGTACCTGCATTTTGACGATCTGAAGATCGGGGACGAACAGCGGCTGGGCGACGTAGGGGTCGGATTCAAGCAGTTCATGATCACGCTCGACGGCGGCCGCATCTCGATCGGTGCCATGGCGCTGGGACTGGCACAGGCTGCGCTCGATGTCTCGCTGCGTTACGCGGTGGAGCACCGCGAAAACGGCAAGCCCATGGCGGCCCGCCAGAGCGTCGCCTTCGACCTGGCGGATATGGAAACGCAGCTCACCGCTGCACGCCTGCTCGTCCTGGAATCGGCTGCGATGAAGGACCGCGGTGAACCGTTCAGCAAGTACTCTGCCATGGCCAAACTGTTCGCCTCCGAAGTGGGGCGGTTCTGCACCTATACGGGCGTGGGCATACTGGGTAAGGACGGGTGTAGTGAGCGGTATCCCGTGGAACGGTTCTACCGCGATGCAAAACTGTGCGAGATCGGAGAAGGGACCTCCGAGATTCAGCGGCTGGTCATCTCGCGCGCGCTGGTCAAGGAGTTGGAGGCGCTGTAACGGTTTTGTATTGCCGGGCACCCGAAGGCGTCCTACGTTGTTGCAGGAGACATTGACGGCCTGTTCGGCCGGGAGGCAGTGGCCCGCAAGGAGCATATGATGGCTTTGGATCCGGTTAAGAAGATCTGGATGAACGGCGAGTTCGTCGATTGGAACGACGCCAGGATTCACGTGCTCTCTCATGTGGTACACTATGGCTCCAGCGTGTTCGAAGGCGGTCGCGCCTACGCGTCGGATCGCGGCCCTGTCGTGTTTCGCCTGCAGGATCATGTCG
>JAUVRN010000167.1 GCA_030597645.1 Candidatus Zixiibacteriota bacterium | reverse complement strand
GGGATACCTCGGCCTGATACGGCGTGTAGGCTGTGGCGAATTCGCTGCGTTGAGTAATGTGGGAGACAGCCGCAGGGATGAAGTGGTCATAGGCACCACCGCCCAGGAAGCTGATCATCTGGCCGGTGTGGCTGTTGCGGGCGGCGAGTGCTTCGAGCCGGCGGCGGACCTCCCATTCCGGAGCGGCCGCCGGGACCTCGAGTGGTCGCGTCAGACGGACCCCTTCGGGCACCGGCGCCAGCAGGTCTTCGAAGCGTGCACAGGCCAGACGGGCCAGCATACACCGCCGGTCCTCGGGAGTGTGCGGTATGTACGCCACGCTCAGTTCACCTGCGCCCTGTATGCATCCGCCGTCAGCAGCGAATCCAGTTCGCCGGTGTTGGAGAGTTCGATCCGCATCATCCAGCCCTCTCCGTAGGGATCCTGGTTGACCAGCGACGCGTCTTTCTCCAGCGCGGTATTGATCTCCTTGATCTTGCCCGAGAGCGGAGCGAACAGCTCCGCTACCGTCTTGACGGCCTCGATCGTGCCGCATTCGGCACCTGCCTGCACCTGGTCACCCACGCCGGGCATTTCGAGAAACACGATGTCGCCCAGTTCACCCTGTGCGAAGTCCGTGATGCCAACGGTGGCCACGTTGCCGTCCAGGCGTATCCACTCGTGTTTGTCTGTATACTTCAATTCTTCTGGTAAATCCATCGTCACCCTCCCCGCTATACCTTCACCGGTTTGCTCTGCGTGTCCCGGTTCAGGAATCGCTCTACAAACCCCGTATCGAACTGGCCGGACACGAAGTCGGCGTCGTCGAGAACCTTGCGATGGAACGGTATCGTCGTAGGGATCCCCTCGATGATGAACTCATCGAGCGCCCGGCGCATTTTGCGGATCGCTTCCTCACGGGAGCGTCCTCGCACGATCAGCTTGGCGATCATGCTGTCATAATGCGGCGGGATGACGTATCCGGCATACGCGTGCGTGTCGACGCGGACTCCGTGCCCACCCGGAATATGAAAGCTCGTTATGGTGCCCGGCGCGGGACGGAAGTCACGCTCCGGGTCTTCGGCATTGACGCGGCATTCGATGGTGTGCCCGGACCACTTGATGTCTTCCTGCGTGTACCCGAGGGGTTCGCCGGCCGCGACACGAATCTGTTCCTTGATCAGATCGACGTCCGCCTGCTCCTCGGATACCGGGTGTTCCACCTGGATGCGCGTGTTCATCTCCATGAAGTAGAACTCGTGCCGGTCGTCCAGGAGGAACTCCACTGTGCCGGCACCGCGATACCCCACATGTTGCGCACCCAGCACGGCGGCGTCGCCCATCCGGGCACGGAGTGCCGGCGTCATCACGGGTGACGGCGACTCTTCGAGCAGTTTTTGGTGTCGCCGCTGCAACGTGCAGTCGCGTTCGCCGAAGTGGACAATCTGGCCGTAGTTGTCCGCCAGCAGTTGAATCTCCACGTGCCGGGGCCGGAGCACGAAACGTTCGATGTACACTTCGCCGTTACCGAAGGCGGCCTGCGCCTCGGCGCTGGCCGTGCTGAATGCCCTTTCGAGTTCGGCAGGTACCTTGACCAGGCGCATGCCGCGCCCGCCCCCGCCCGCGGACGCTTTGACGATCAGGGGATAGCCCACGTCGGCGGCTACCGCCCGAGCGGCATCGAACGAGTCGATCACGCCGTCGGACCCGGGCACCACGGGAACGCCGGCCCGTTGCATCATCTTCTTCGCAAGCGCCTTGTCGCCCATGGCGCGGATGGCCTCGGGTGTGGGCCCGATAAAGTGCAGATTGCTGGCCGCGCACATCTCCGAAAAGTCCGCGTTCTCGGCCAGGAAGCCGTAGCCAGGGTGCACGGCGTCGGCGCCCGTGACTTCGCACGCCGCGATGATACGCTTGGGTGCGAGGTAACTCTCGGCAGCCCGCGCCGGTCCGATACAGACCTCCTCGTCGGCAAAACGAACGTGGAGGCTGTCGCGGTCGGCCTCGGAATCGACAGCCACCGTGCCGATATCCAGCTCCTTGCAGGCACGGATGACACGCAATGCGATTTCGCCGCGATTGGCGATGAGGATTTTCTTAAACATAGGCTGATTTCAAACATAAGAAGCTACATCGAAGAAGGCGGCCGGTCAACCCGCAGGCCCCGTGGACGGGGTTGACCGGCGCTTTCCGCGGGTGCAAGCTTGGAACCAGTTTCACATCTCTACGCGACCCGGATCATGAACGCGAGCACACCAGTTTGGGGCATCCTGGGCGGGACATTCGACCCGCCCCACCTGGGTCACTTCCGTCTGGCCCAGGCTGCCGCAGTCGAGCTGAGCTTGGAGCGGGTGCTGTGGGTGCCGAGCTTCAGGCCACCCCACAAGCAGGGGAGGCAGATATCGCCCTGGATCGACCGGACGACGATGACGGAGATGACCGCCCGCCGCGATCGGCGTTTCGATGTGTCCCGGATCGAAGAGTCGCTGCCCGGCGAGTCATACACGGTCAAGACGCTCGCTCATCTGGCCGAGGCGCTGCCTGAGGTATCACTGACGTTTCTGGTGGGGGCCGACGTTCTGCCTGAGCTCGGAGACTGGTTCAAGCCCGAACGTATTTCGCGCTGGGCCGTACTCGCCTGCGGCGTCAGGCCGGGGTATCCCAGGCCGGACCCGACAGAGCTGCCTGTCGAACGGGTAACCTACTTCGAGAGCTCCGAAGTTGACATTTCTTCCAGCCGGATTCGCGATGATGTCGCCGGGGGTCGCTCGATCGACGGGCTCGTAACCCCGGATGTTGCGGCTTACATTTTGGAGCACGGGCTGTACGCGAGCACCCATGACTGACATCTATCACATTGTCACATAGGCCATTATGGCACGATATGCCATAATGGCCCGAATCTGGCTTTTTCGTTGATTTCTGGTTGCGTCTTTGTTCCATTCTCGCAGGCAATCGGGGGGCTCTTACCAGGTTGAGAATATCCAGTCGATGAACGGAGATAAGAAACGATGATCGAGGCCACGGAACGGTCGTTTATTGTTGGGCGCGAAGAACTTGCGCCGTTGTCGGTAGAGATGCACTACTTCCGGGTCCCAAAGCGATACTGGTCCATCTGCTTTGAGCGGATCAAGCGGGCCGGATTCAGGATCATCTCTACCCAGATTCCGTGGAACGTGCACGAGGTTGCCGACGGGCGCTTCGATTTCGTCGGCTTCGACGAGCCGACCCGTGACCTCACCGTGTTCCTCGAACTGGCCAGGGAGTTCGGGTTCAAGGTCGTCATACGTCCCGGACCATGGCTCGAGGCGGAGTGGACCGGGCACGGGCTACCCAAGTACCTCCTGAATCACCGTGAGCTCCTGGCCCAGGATGTAGAAGGGGTGCCCCACATGGCCGACTCGACCGCCGGTGAGACACCGGGGCACGTGCCTTCGTATCTGCACCCCGTGTACATCTCCGCCGTCAAGCGGTACTTCCAGGCACTCTCCGAGGTGATTCGGAACTACGTTTATCCGCGCGGCCCCGTGTTCATGATCGAACTGGACAGCCGGCCATTCCTGGGTGGGCACGGCCCCTATCGGATCGGAGATCACAACCCGGCGGCGCTGGAGTATCTGCCCGATTTCTTGACGGCCGTGTATCCCGGCGGCATCAAGGAGCTCAACGCGGTGTACCGGACGCGTTTCAAGGACTTCAGCCAGGTCGCCCCGCCCACCGAGAAAGATGCCATAAAGAAGCCGGAGCAGCTGGTTCCGTGGATGGACTGGCTCGGTTTTCAGGCGAGCATCATCGACCGGTACGTACAACTTCTCCAGGAGATCTGGGTCAGTCTCGAGGCCGAACCGTTCTTCGTCTATGAAATGGGTCACCACGGTCCGTATAGCCTGCCGCTTTCCGATCGTTCCGGCGAGGATCCTGCGGTGCTGCCGGCCATCACGGTGGACTGGGCGACCGATTTTTATGAAACGATGTTTCGCCTGCGCACGCTGGCCGGTCTCTCGCCGTTTCCGCTGACGCTGCGGTTCGCCTGCGGCCACTACTCCAGTGAACCGGACATCGCATCCCGTTACGCCAAGGTGGAAGAAGAGCAGACGCGGTTCCTCATGATCTCGGCTCTGGCGTCGGGCATGAAGATGCTCAATGCCTACATGTTCATCAACCGCGACCGCTGGTACGGGGGCGCCGTCGGCATCGACGGCACCGTCGGTTCATCCTACGACACCTTGCAGAAGCTCGAACAGATTCTGGAACAGCTCCCCGTGCCCGCGTCGCGCCAGGATATCCAGGTCGGCTTTGGTGTGCCGCGCAGCTACATCGACTACGCCATGGTGGGTGAGGAGCCCGCGCAGTTCCCGCAGCTGCACCATCTTCTGGACGAGACCATTCCGGCCGTGCACAAGGACTGCACGGTGCTCAATTACGCCATCGCGGCCACGGACTTCTCGGTGCCGGGCCCGTGGCAGACGTGGCCGGTCCTGTTCGTGCCGGGTGGGCCGTTCATGGACGCCGACATCCAGGAGCAGCTCGTAGCCGTCGCCCGGGCCGGACAACAGATCGTGATCATCGGGGAAGTGCCGCTCCTGGACGAACGGATGAAAAGTTGCCAGATCCTGGCCCGCGCGGCCGGCGCGCGGACGTACGGCAAACCGGGTGTCTCCGAGGTCAAGGGGCTGGGTCACGACTTCCCGGTGTACCACTTCGGATTTCTGCGCGCGACGGGAGCCAAGCGTATCGTCGCGGCGGGTCAGAAGACGGTCGGCACGTTCAAGAAGCTCGAGCGGGGTGGGATCTCCGTACTCGCGTTCGATCCCGCTACGGGGGGCGATGCCACGCGGCTGGCCTTTATGAAGGAGTTCATCAAATCGATCGGGGAAGAGCCCCTGATATACTCGTCCGATCCGGGCGTACACCTGTTCGTGAACAAGTTCGAAAAGTACGCCGTGCTCTACCTCGTCTGTCCGCCCAAATCGACGCCTCTGTCCAACGGCACGGCCCAGGAGCGTGACGTCATCATCCAGTGCGATCTCCGCAAGCTCAAGCTGAAGGGGAAGAACATCAAGATGGTCGAACTGTTCGGCGACGAGACGATCAAGACGACGGCGGCGGAGCTGCGCACGGGGATCGTCGTGCGTGTCAAAGACTATACCGCCCGCGCCTGGTGGCTCGAACGCAAAACGTAGCCTTGATCAGACCATTTTGCAGCCGGAAGGACCGCCGAGAATTACAGGATATCTCTGGGACACGACACCAGGCTCGGCGTTGGTGCTTCAGGATTCGTTGGTGCCGTCTCTGGCTGCCCGCTCGGCTCGGAGTTCTTCCAGGAGTCTACGCACGTCCTTAGTCTTCTTGTAGT
>JAUVRN010000139.1 GCA_030597645.1 Candidatus Zixiibacteriota bacterium | reverse complement strand
TCTCTGAGGTTCGACGCTCGGGATGCAGTTCATCATCGAACTCACTGTAGAGCTGGTTCATCTGCCACTGCAAGTCCTTCGGCATCCAGGCCGGCTCCGCGGCGATGTGTTCCCGAAGCTCCGCCAGACGCTCGGCAATGTCTCCGCGGTACCACGGTCTGGTGCCGATGGGCCAGCGCCCCCAGAAGCCAGACGCATAGAGCTCCTCGATAGCGGAGTACGCCCAGTGATCCGTGGGGAGGATTTCATCTTTGAGCCCTGCATCAGCGGGTTGCCACGACACCAGGACCACGGCCAGGAGCCATAGTGCCGGTTTCCAGA
Organism: Candidatus Zixiibacteriota bacterium; assembly: GCA_030597645.1. Lineage (GTDB taxonomy): Bacteria > Zixibacteria > MSB-5A5 > JAUVRN01 > JAUVRN01 > JAUVRN01. The sequence goes on along the minus strand of JAUVRN010000139.1, from coordinate 5,650 downwards.
TGCGAAGGGGTCGAGCCTTGCCTGCGGAGTTCGATTCCACCGCGGTCATAATCCGACCGCATCGGGACCGGCACAACCGTCAAATTGAGGAATCGAGGGGCTCTTGTCGTGAGCCAGGCCACGACACGGACAGGGTGCTGAAGAACTGGGCCTGGTCTATGGGCGCTTGCGCTGCTCGCGCTTGATCCGGCGAAACGCCGCCTCGTGCTCGGCCAGGGTCAGATTGAACTCGTGAGTGCCGTCACCGCGAGCAACGAAGTACAAGTAGTCCGTGCTCCCGGGCTACAGTGCCGCCTGCAGCGACGCGCGCCCCGGTGCGCCGATCGGACCCGGCGGCAGGCCCCGGATGCGGTAGGTATTGTACGGTGAGTCGTATTCCCAGTCCTTGCGCATGAGTGGACGGTCGAGCCCGCCCATCGCATAAATCACCGTCGGATCGCACTGCAGCTTCATGCGCCGGTCCAGGCGATTGTGAAATACTGAGGAGATCGTCCCGCGCTCACTGCCGTCGCGCGCTTCGGCTTCGATGAGAGAGGCCAGCGTCACCGCCTGATGACGCGTCAACGAACCGGCGTAACTATCCGAAATATCTTCCCAGACCGCGGCGAACTGGCCGCGCATGGCATCCACCACTTCGGCGGCATCGGCGCCCCAGCGCACGGTGTACGTTTCGGGAAAGAGATAGCCCTCCAGATAGTCCGTTTCGATACCGAGGCGTGCCAGGCGGTCCGGATCACGAACTTCGGCCCACAGCAAGTCTTTCGGGATGTCGAGCTGCGCCGAGATCTCCGGTATCATCTCGCGGAGCGTGCTCCCTTCGATCACCGTGAATCGCAGGTAGATCTGTTCGTGGCGAGCCAGCCGGCGCAGTACATTCCACGGTGAGTCCTCGGGTGCAAACCTGTACAGGCCCACGTGGAGCTGGCGGTCGATACCGCTGATCCTCGCCGCCACGCGAAACAGGTTCGGTTTGTCGATCACGCCGCGCGCCGCGAGGGAATCCGTGAACGAGGCGAACGACGTGCCCGCACGCACCTCCAGCTCCGTGGCCTGCTCCGCGTCACCCGAAGATGTCCAGAGCCACCCGCCGCAATAGAGCACAGGGACCAGGACCACGATGACGATCCAAAAGAGTCGTTTTCGCATCATCCTCAGAAGCAGCCCGATGATCCACACCAGCGCGGCCAGGGGTGCAGTCGCGTAGACCACCAGGGCACCGGCCACCGTCGCCGGCCAGCCTTGACCGCTACTCCTCCGCATGCCGGCGCTGGAGATACTGCTCCAGAATCAACTTGGCCGCTACGGCGTCGACCGCGCCGCGCGCGGGGCGCGACCCGGTGGCCGCGAGCATCTCCTCCGCCTCCGTGGTCGTAAACGCTTCGTCCTCGAACACCACCTGGAAGCCCCGCCGCTTCAAACCGTCGCCAAACCTCACGATGTCCGGCCACAGGTGCGAGTCCTCGCCCGCTGCCCGCCGCGGACGCCCGATGACGATCGTCTCCACATCGCGTTCCCGAGCGGCGTCGGCGACCGCTGCGACAAGGGCTCGCGGGGGAACGTCCAGCGCCTCCAGCGGCAACGCAAAGCGACCATCCGCATCGCTGACGGCCATGCCGAGGCGCCGGGTTCCGAAATCGATGGCCATCACCTGCGACATGTGCCGAACTATCCCGGCGCGGCAGGTCGGGTCAACCGTTTGTCTGTCTGCTGAGCGTGTCGGCACGCAAACGCGTGCACATTTGTCCGCGCCATCGAGCGGGATTTCGAGCCGAGTTACAAAAGAAACGCGGCTCCGCGTGCACGGGCCCGCGACCTGCTGTCGACCTGAATGTCCCGCAACCGGTTAGCGGCACCCTTCCGTAGCTGTCCCCCATTTGAACAGCAACCGGCTCCGGCACTGCCGTTGCTCAAGAAGCATCTCAGAAAGGACACACATCACACCATGCTGCTTGACGGAACGATACGGGGTTTCACGACGGAGAGACTGAGCGCGACGCACGAGCCGAGAGTCAAGTGTGACAGCGGCGGTCACTATCTCTATACGATCAACGAAAACGTCAAAGTCTACTTCGAGGACTACTACCGGTTTCTCGAACGGACTGAAATGGCCGCGCAGAAGGAGCAAGATCGTCTGTCCGACGTAATCAAGCAGACTCACGACGAGCGCGTCGAGACGTTGTCGTACTATCGCGGGCGAAAACTGATCGTGGACCTGTTGCTCCGCACCGTACGCAGCTTTTATGGCGACGGCACCAATCTGGGTGTCATCATGTCGCCGTGGTGTTTCGGTACCGTGGTGCTCGAAAAGCTCGAGATCTACAAGGACCAGGTCACCAAGGGGGAGATCGAAGATCGCAACATCCCCGAGTACCCCTACTTCGTCCTGCGTTACGTCAACGAAATCTACAGATCGACTCTGCTGGACCTGTTCAGCTTTCCCGAAAAGGCGTTCTCGATGCGCTGGCAATATACCGAGCTGCTCAAACGTTACTCCCAGGTCCTGACCAACGTAACGGAGTCTCTCGAAAACGTCCTGACGCTGGTCAAGAAGTACGGCACCCAGACCAAGCGCAGCTGACGTACGCCGCAGTCAAACTCATGAAACGCCACGCGGAATACGGCGTGGACATCCTCAGCCAGATCTCCGGCATACCCCGGGCCGCGCACATCCCGGTCGTGCAACACCAAAGAGCACCAGCCCGGCTCGCGACGTTGCGATCTGCAGGCTAACTTACCGCGGTGCGCGGTACAGCTTCTTACCTTTCATCCACTTACAGCCGCAACACACGGGCCGTGAACCGACCGGCTCGACTGTGTTTCACCACCGCAGCAATGCACTTTTCGGAATAGCCTCGGGGCCCGGGTGTCATCCCTGCGATTGGAATCGGGGACGCACGGACCGCCTGTGTACCGTGACTGTGTTGTGACTGCGGTGATCCCGTTCCACGGAAGGAACGGGACGATTCCGATCTGATCATGGAGGAGGGATGCCATCGTTTAGGGGACGAACCGGTGGCTCTCGCAGGGGCGGAGGCGAAGCGTTCTGGGGAGGAACTTCGTTTCGCCCCTTTCTTCCGACCTTTTCGTCTGGCGACTGTGTGTGGGGAGGATGTGCAAACCCGATGGAGTCGGGAGGCGTAACAGACGCCACCGATGTGATGATGACGGGATGAACTACTGGCCGGATCTCCGGCCGATCCGGGGAATCCATCGGGGAGATGGGAATAGCCATCCTGGCGGAACAGCGGGATGGTGGTTAGTGGGGGATGGCTGCTCGGGCCATCCCCCTTCTTTGGATCTCAGGTCTCGGAAAGGCGCGAATGGAGGCTGACAACGGAGTGGGTCGTTGACGCCTCGCCGGGAGGCTGTATATTGAAGGATCCTCGCCCGGCCCGTCGATCCAACCCTGCAGAAAGGACTCATGTCCATGTCTTCGTGTCACCGCGTATCCGTCTGGTGGTCGGTAGCCGTAGTGGCTCTCGTCGTGTGGGCCATACCTGCAGCGGCGATGCCGCCGTCGTCCCAGGTCTTTGACCAGCTTCGTGCCAGAGGAGAGATGGACGATTACCTCGCGCTGGAAGCAAGCGCGCGCCGTCGCGGCGTCAATCAGCCCGATGCGTACAGGCTGGCGGCCGGTGGCCAGGCGGCGATCACGGGCAATCTCAATGTGCTGGTGCTCCTGGTGGAGTTTTCGGATGAACTGGCGACCGGTGGCGGGTCCTTTTCTGACTCCACGTACTTCGACAGTTTGATCTTTTCGACCAATTCGCCCGGCTACTCGATGAACGACCACTACTATGAAATGTCGTACGGCCAGGTGACCATATCGGGTCGATCCGTGGGCTGGCTGATGATGCCGCAGACCTACGCATACTACGTGGACGGGCAGCGGGGCTTCGGAAGCTACCCGCGCAACGCCCAGAAACTGGCTGAAGACGCCGTGGATGCGGCCGAAGCCGACGGTGTCGACTTTTCCCTGTACGACAACGACAATGACGGCACGCTGGACGGTCTGTTCATCGTGCACGCCGGCCCCGGCTACGAATCCACGGGCGACGTCAACCAGATTCACTCGCATCAGTGGTCGCTGGCCGCGTCGCGCAACTACGACGGGGTGAATATCATCACCTACACGGCAGAACCAGAGGAGCAGGGCAGCGGACTACCCATCAACGTGGGCGTCTATTCGCACGAATACGGGCACTTCCTCGGCCTGCCCGATCTGTACGACACCGACTACACCTCCGCCGGCATCGGGCGCTGGTGCCTCATGGCCTCCGGTAGCTGGGCCAACGGCGGCACCACGCCGGCACACATGTCGGCCTGGTGCAAGTATCAGCTCGGCTGGGTCACACCGATCAACGTAACATCCAACCTGACTGCAGCCGAGCTGCCCCAGGTCGTCACCGACGCCGTGGTCTACCGGCTCTGGGCCGGCGGCACCATGGGCAACGAGTACTTCCTGGTGGAGAACCGTCAGAAAGTCGGATTCGACCAGTACCTCCGCGGTGCGGGACTCTGCATCTGGCACATCGACGACAACAAGGGCGGCAACTCCCAGGAGTGGTATCCCGGCCTCTCCCCGTCGCAGCACCTCCTGGTGGCCCTGGAGCAGACCGACGGCGATTGGGACATGGAACACGACTCCAACTCGGGGGATGGCGCGGACCCCTATCCGGGCAGTGAGGTTCATCGCGAGTTCAGCGAATTCACGACGCCCAGCTCGCACACGTACAGCGGCATCTCCACGCAGACCGCCGTCTGGAACATCTCCGACTCGGACTCGCTGATGACGGCCAACCTCGACGTGTTCTTTTCGGTGCCGCACTTCGATCTGGAACAGACCGACTTTGCCGACGACGGCAATGGCAACGGTCGGCCCGATCCGGGTGAAAACATTACGATGACGATGACGCAGCGCAACAACGGCGCGGACATCGCGGACGCCGCATACTCCATCTCGGCCGATGATACAAACCTGGTATTCACGGACAGCACCGCGGTCATCGGTGCGGTCAACACCGGTCAGAGTGCGAGCAATGCCACGGACCCCTTCCTCTTTGCTGTACCCAGCGGCTATGAACCGCGGGCTACGGACTTTTATCTGACCGTGACGGCCGACGGCGGCGCGTACGTCAAGACCGATACGGTTCGCGTCAACATCGGTGCCGATCAGATCCTGGTTGTGGATGACGACGCCCGGCTGCAGACTTCGGCCAGCTACGATTCGGCGTTCGTTCTGCCGGTGCTCGACTCGCTGCGCGTCCCGTACGCTCGGTGGGAAATCGAGACCCAGGGTGTACCGGCAGGCCTGAGCGATTACCCCATGGTCATCTGGATGACGGGCAACCGGCGCCTCGATCCGGTGTCGGGTCCCGATACCACGCTGACCCCTGCAGAGCGCGCGGCGATCGCAGGGTACCTCGACGGCGGCGGCCACCTGTGGCTCACCGGACAGCAGATCGCCAACATGCTCAACCAGGCGGACTCGGCCTTTATGCACGACTACCTGCACGCCGCGTACGGCGGTTCATTCAGTGATTTCCGTGCCACCGGCGTGGGCGGGGACGTGGTGGGTGACCTGACGTTGTACGCCCTGGCCGGCGCGGGCGGTGCCGCCAACCAGCTATCCAAGGACCTGCTGATCCCG
>JAUVRN010000334.1 GCA_030597645.1 Candidatus Zixiibacteriota bacterium | reverse complement strand
GTTGGTTCTTCGCCCTGCTGATCATACTGAGCTTTCTGTTCATGACCGGCGTCGGATTCGCGCCGTTGATTCGCGGCGAAACGTTTCTGGCGGATCGCGACTACATGGCGGGCGGCAGCGTGTTCTACTGGATGTACAATGCGACCTACGTGCCGCTCAACGCCACCATGGTCGCCCTGCTGGCATTCTTCGTCGCGTCGGCATCGTACCGCGCCTTCCGGGCACGCAACCGTGAGGCGACACTTCTTCTGGCGGCCGCGTGCCTGCTGATGCTCGGTCGCGTGCCGCTGGGAGACAACCTGACGGCGTTTCTGCCGGAAGGCTGGCAACTCTCGGCCTGGGCCGACGTGATCATGAACTACTTCCAGCTTGCGGGTCAGCGTGCCATCATGATCGGCATCGCCCTGGGTACCGTGACCACCTCACTGCGACCCGTGCTGGGCATCGAACGCTCGCACATCGGGGGAGAATAGGCCGTGACCTTCGCCGACCGCATCCTGACGATCGATCGACGCTGGATCTTCCTCGTGGTGGCCGTGGCGCTGACGGTGCCGTTTTTTCTCAACGTCACCTGCAAGTCGAGAGTGTCCCCGGAAGTACGCACGCTGTTTGCCGCCGTGGAGGCGCTCCGGCCCAACAGCAAGGTCCTGATCTCTTTCGACTACGACCCGGCCAGCGAGCCGGAACTCAATCCCATGGCGGAGGCGTTTCTGAAGTTCGCTTTTACGAGACGTCTCAAGCTGATCATGCTGGGTCTGTGGCCCCAGGGGCCGCTGGAAGTCGATCGCAATCTGGCGCGTGTGTTTGAGGACGAGCAGATCCGGGCGCTCGACCTGCAATACGGCATCGACTACGTAAACCTCGGCTACCAGTCGGGCAACGAGTTCGCGATCCAGGGCATGGGCGCGTCGATCCACAACGTGTTTCCTGCCGACGTGCGCGGCACGCCCACCGGCGACATTCCGATCATGCAGGACGTGCAGAACTTTTCGAACATCGACTTCGTCTTCAATCTCTCCGCCGGGTATCCCGGCACCGTCGAGTGGGTGCAGGTGGCCGCGGATCGATTTGGTGTGACGCTGGGTGCCGGCAACACGGCCGTGCAAGCGCCGCTGGCCTATCCGTACCTCGGCGCGGGGCAACTCACGGGCCTGCTGGGCGGCATGAAGGGCGGTGCCGAATTCGAGGAGCTCACCGGCTTCGAGGGCAAAGCGACCAAGTACATGGTATCGCAGACGGCGGCCCACCTGGTGGTGATCTTGTTTATCGTGGTGGGCAACGCCGCGTTTTTCGCCACGCAGCGGCGCGCGCGCAAGCTGGGAGGAGATGCCTGATCATGGTCTTCTCTGACTGGTTATCGCTGCAGGTCGCCGCCTTGCTGACCCTGGGCATCGTGTCGTTCCTGTACAAGGACAACCCGTTCTACAAGATCTGTGAGTCGATCTTTCTCGGCATATCCGCGGGATACTGGTTCGTGGTGCTGTTCTGGGAGAACATGGTCCCCAAGCTGTACGACAACATCGCACTGATGACCTCCGATCCGGTAACCGGCGCGGGCGTGCCGCGTGTACTCTATGTCATCGCGCTGATTCTCGGCATCATGATGCTGATGCGCCTGTTCCCCAAGCTGGGCTGGTTGTCGCGTTGGCCACTCTCCGTCGTGGTCGGCGCCACGGCGGGTCTCTGGTTCCTGACCTACCTCAATTCCAACGCGCTGGTTCAGCTCCGGGCCACGCTTCTGCCGATCGTCGCCTTCGCCGCGATCCGATCGGGCGAGGGCACCGGGTTGGTTTCGTGGTTCGGAAAGTATCTCGGCAATCTGACGATCATCATCGGCACCGTGACCGGTCTCATCTATTTCTATTTTTCCAAGGAGCACAGAGGGGTGTTCGGGCAGACGGCCCGGATCGGTATCTACTTCCTGATGGTCACCTTCGGTGCCAGCTTCGGGTACACGGTCATGAGCCGTATGTCGCTGCTCATCGGGCGCATCGACTTCCTCATTACGGAGTGGTGGCCATCAGTCACAGCAGGGTGGATGTGAAGTACGTGCTGACGGCAGCCGCCGTCCTTGTGCTCACGACGTGTGTCGCCGCCCAGGAGATGGGGGTGCCTGACGAGTGGCGCGTGCGTGCCCAGGATCGTGGCTCCGACGCAGGCGGCGCGATCGAAGTCCGCTGGTCGCCGCATCCCGACGAGCATCTTATCGTCGCGTATGTGGTACTGAGAACGACCGCTCCCGGTGTCCCGTGGGACACCGTCGTCTCCCTGGCTCGCGGAACGCGTGAGTTCGTCGACGAAACCGTGTCCGACGGCGTCGAGTACTACTACCAGGTCGTGGCTGTCGCGACTCCCGCGCCGGCCGCTCTGGATTCACTGGCGACTCCCGCGCCGGCACCCGCCCCGCTGTACTTGTGGTCGGAGCCGGTACAGTCGTCCGGCCAGTGGTTCAACTGGGGCCGACTGAATCAGTTCGTCATCGGCGGGATCATTTCCGCCGCGATCATTCTCTTCATCGCCGCGGCCAAGAGCGGCCGCAAGCTGTTCGTGCGCCGGATTGCCGTCCTGGAAGCCGTGGACGAAGCCATCGGACGCGCCACGGAGATGGGTCGTCCCATTCTGTTCATCCCCGGTATCCAGGACATGGACAACGTCCAGACCATTGCCGGGCTGACGATTCTCGCACGTGTGGCCAAGACCGTGGCCGATTACGAAACGACCCTCAACGTGCCGGTGTCCCGTTCGCTGGTGATGACGACCGCCCGGGAGTCGCTGCGCGAAGCGTACCTGGCCGCGGGCCGCCCCGACGCCTACAACGACGACATGGTGCACTACCTCACCGACGAACAGTTCGGGTATGTCGCGGCCGTGGACGGTATCATGGTGCGCGAGAAGCCGGCGACCTGTTTCTATATGGGCGCCTTTTACGCCGAGTCGCTGATCATGGCCGAGACGGGCAGTGCCATCGGCGCGATTCAGATCGCGGGCACCGCACAGCCGGCCCAGCTCCCGTTTTTTGTGGCGGCGTGTGACTACACACTGATCGGTGAGGAACTCTTTGCTGCATCGGCGTACCTGTCGGGCGAACCCAAGCAAATGGGCAGCCTCAAGGGCCAGGATGTGGGCAAGGGCATGGCCATGGTGGCCGTCATCGTCGGTGCCGGCCTGCTCACCCTCTCGTCCCTGCTCCCCGACGTTCACTTCATCGCGCGTGCCGCCGAGTTCGTCGGGCGGCTGTTCCAGGTGAACTGAGCCCATGCGCAGACAGGTACCGGTCATCATCACGGGTGTGGTCGGGGTCGTCCTGATCTTCGCGTTCTTCATTCCGCATCACCCATTCGGTGCGCTCGGAGAAGACATGACGGTCTTCTTCGATATCGTCGCCGTCTTCGCTTTTATTCTCGGCGGCGGCAATCTCATCAAGATCCACGGCGACAAGATCTACCGG
>JAUVRN010000080.1 GCA_030597645.1 Candidatus Zixiibacteriota bacterium | reverse complement strand
CGCCCGCATCGAATTTCGTCAGCTTTCGCAGGATCAGGCAGAAGAGGATGAGCAGCGCGGGCCCCGCTGCAAAGGCGGACGCCAGAAAACGTGGGGCCAGAATGGCGGTCAGCCAGAACGGGCGAGCCGCCAGGCCGCTGTAGAGAAAGGCCGTCACGGTGTGGATGCTGATCGCCCAGGGGATGGAGAGGATGATGAGCGGGCGAATCCACCTGGGCGGCCCGACGCGATTGCGCTCCGCCTGCAGTGTAATGTGACTGATTACCAGATTGAGCAGCAGGTACCCACCCAGGGCGATCGTATCCCAGAACATCATCGAATGCGGCGTCGGGTGCAGGAACACGTTGAGAATGCGCGTCGGTTGTCCCATGTCGACGAAAATAAACGTCATGCACATGGTCACCGCCGAAATCGCCAGAAACTCACCCAGGATAGTGATCTTGCCGAACGCCTTGTAGTTGTGCAGATAGTACGGCAGCACCACCATCACGGCCGACGCGGCCACTCCGACCAGGAACGTGAACTGCGCGATATAGAGGCCCCACGTCACATCCCGGGAGAGGCCCGTGATCCCCAGGCCGTGGTGGTACTGCTTGAGATAAAAGTAGAGCCCCACCCCCATGACCACGAACAGGCTGGCCACCCAGGTCCAGTACCGCCGATCCCCATGAAGTGCTTTCTCGAGCATGCGCTCCTCACACTATGTAGTAGACCTCCGGCTGCGTCCCGAGACCGGGTCTGCGCCGGATGGTAAACCGTTCGCTCAGCAGCTTGCGGATTTCGGAGTTCGGGTCCTCCAGATCTCCGAAGATCATCGCGTTCTCTTTGCACGCGGTCACGCAGCTCGGCAACTCACCCCGCGCGAGTTTTTCCGAGCAAAACGTACACTTCTCCACGACACCGCGGCTACGCGTGGGAAAATCCTCCTGGATCTCATCGATGAAGGGCCGCGGATCCCGCCAGTTGAAACTGCGTGATCCATACGGACAGGCCACGATGCAGTACCGGCAGCCGATGCAGCGGTGCCAGTCCATCATGACGATGCCGTCGGAGTCCCGCTTCCAGGTCGCCTGGGTCGGGCAGACTCGCACACAGGGTGGGTTGTCGCAGTGATTGCAGAGCACGGGCGTCGGCAGATGTTTCAGGCTCTCCTGGATGAACTGGTGATCCTGCTCTTCGAACGCGTGCTCGAAGCCCCCCTTCCAGATCCACTTGATCTCGTCCTTGGGATTGCCGAAGTCGGGCACATTGTGTGTGAGATGGCAGGCCTTGATGCAGTCCGTGCAGTCCTCGGCCGCCATGCACTTGCGAATGTCGATGACCATGGCCCAGCGGCGTCCCACCAGTGGTGCCTTGCGCTCGGCAGCGACTCCGAGTTCCTGGGCAACCAGTTTCGATGGTGTGCCGCCGGCCAGACCGAGGGCGGCCAGACCGGAAAGGTGAATGAATCTCCGTCTGTCTATGCTCATGGCGTGTGATCCCCTGGTATGACATGACAATCCCAGCAGTACGGATCGACTCCGAGGAAGCCGTGGCAACGATCGCAGAACTTGTCCTTGTTGGCGTGACAGTCCAGGCAGGTGTTGGACAGGCTCCGTTCGACGGTGGTGCCATTGGAGAGCAGTTCGAATCGCTCGCCGTCACGCACGACCTGATCGCGCCACTCGTTGAGGAGGTCCATGTGGTTGGCACTCATGTATGCAGAATCGCGCACGCAGTCCTCACCTTTGACGGCTTTCTCCAGTTCGGGCGCATAGCCGGCCTTGCCGGTGGCGAGGTTGTACCAGATCGGGAACGTGATCAGGATCAGGAAAATAGTCAGGCCCAGGTAGATCTTGCCGTTATCACGCATGGGTCTTCTCCGTCTCCTCCGCTTCGACCTGTTCGGGCTCGTACGGCTGTCCTCTCAAGTCTGTGGCGCGTTCGTTCTCGCCCTTGAGGATCAGCGCGTTGCCGACCATCTCGTGCACCCCGCCCACCTCGACACCGGGAACCCAGTATTCCAGAAGCGGCGGCAGCGTCGCCTTGTCGATGGCACAGATGCAGAGCAGCAGGTTCACGCCGTAGTTCTCGTGAACGAACTTGACGGCGTTGGCCCGCGGCAGGCCTCCCCGCAGGCGCACTTCCATGTTCTCGTCCGTGCCGATCCCCGAGCCACTGCCGCAGCAGAATGTCTGCTCCTTGATCGTATTCTCCGGCATCTCCCGGAAGTGGTTGCAGACGGCGCGGATGATATGGCGGGGCTCTTCGATCCAACCCATCGCCCGGGCGGGATTGCACGAGTCGTGGAATGTCACGCGCCAGTGGTCGTTGCGGCTCGGGTCGAGCTTGAGCTTGTTGTGGTGGATCAGATCCGCCGTGAACTCGGTGATGTGGACCATCTTGGTCGAAGCCGCGTGATCGAACCGGGTACCGGTCACCGGTGACCGGGGCACCTCCAGGAAGTCCGCCGGGCCGTTCATGGTATCCATGTACTGATGCATCACGCGCCACATGTGCCCGCACTCGCCGCCGAGGATCCACTTCACGCCGAGACGCTTCGCCTCCATGTAGATCTTGGAGTTGAGGCGCTTCATCATCTCGGCCGAATGGAACAATCCGAAATTGCCTCCCTCCGAGGCGTAGGTACTCCACGTGTAGTCCAGTCCGATTTCGTGAAAGAGGAGCAGATACCCGAGCAGCGTGTAGTAGTGCGGCGAGGCAAAATAATCTGCAGAAGGCGCGACGAAGAGGATCTCGGTCCCCTTCTTGTTGATGGGCGCATCGACCCGGACCCCGGTCAGTTCCTCGAGTTCGTCCACCGCGAAATCGATGCTGTCCTTGAATCCGTGTGGTTGAACGCCGAGGTGATTGCCGGTACGGTAGCAGTTGGACAGCGGCGTGTTGATCCACTCGATGGACAGACCGACCAGATTCATCAGCTCCCGGGCCATCATGGTCACTTCGGCCGTGTCGATCCCGTACGGGCAAAAGACACTGCAGCGCCGGCATTCGGTGCACTGATAGAAGTAGTAGAACCATTCCTTGAGCACGTCCACCGTCAGTTTGCGCCCGCCGGCTATCTTGCCCAGGATTTTACCGGCGGTAGTGAAGTCGTTGCGGTACACCGAGCGCAACAACTCCGCCCGGAGGACGGGCATATTCTTGGGATCGCCTGAGCCGATGAAAAAGTGGCACTTGTCCGCACAGGCGCCGCACCGCACACACGTATCAATGAAGATCTGAAGGGATCGGTAGTGCTTGAGCCTGTCCCGCAGGCCCTCCAGGATGATCTTCTCCCAGCCCTCGGGAAGCTTCCAGTCGTCGTCGACCGGCGACCATTTGCGGGGGTTGGGCTGATCGAGATACCTCAGCGTCTCGGCTACGGCCGCGTAGTTCCAGGTTCCCCGTCGAAAATCGACGTGCGGATCCATCCAGCCCTTGCGGGACGGCTGGAACTGGACACGACCCAGCTCTTCCGGCTTCTTTATCGCCTCCGCCATGGTCAATCCTTCTCCACCGGCAGCTCCGCCGCCTTCATTACGTCCCTGAACTCATCCTCATACTCTTCGTACGTGTGGACCTTGACGGGATAGTTCCAGGGATTGATGTGTCGACGCGCCCGGTTGTTGTTGGCCATGTTGCGGCACGGACTCAGGAATATGCCTGCCATGTGCATGAGCTTGCTGAACGGGAAATACGCCAGCAGCACGCTCACCAGGAACAGGTGTACAAAGAACACCAGGCCGATCCCGTCCGGCACGACGGGCTGAAAACTCAGCAGTCCGGTGGCCAATTCCTTGACCCGGGTGATGTCGGTCTTGGCGAAGTAGCGCATGTATACGCCGGACAGCGCTACACCCAGCAGCAGGAACAGGGCGAAGTGATCTGCCACCAGCGATATGTACCGCAGCCGGGGATCGACGACCCGGCGGAGGAACAAAAAGGTGAGCGCGGCGACGATGATCAGGTCGGTAGCCAGCACCACGGGTAGTCCCACCTGAAAGAACCCGTCCAGGTGCTCGATCGTCAGTAACCAGGCCGGTATCGGCTCGGCAAAGTACTTGAAATGCCTGAGAAATATGATGAGGAACGACCAGTGAAACGCCAGGCCCGCCGCCCACAGCCACTTGTCGGCGGAATAGACAAGGCGTGGCCCCTCCCGTACCTCGGAGCGCGTGTTCCGGAACAGGGACCGAAAGAAGAGCACCTCGAGCGCCATTCTTCCCACCACGCCGAGGCCGGTGTGGGGGTTGTCGAGCCGGCTCGGCTTGATCCAGTCCAGCGACTTCTGCTGTCCGCACGTGGTCGGGATGCGGAACGGCACGGGCGACCGAGCCCACAGGGTGACCCGATAGATAAACCCCAGCAGAAACGTGGCGATGGCGGCATACGGGATGACGGTCCCGAACAATACGCGCCAGCCGCCCACACCCACACCTGCCATGACCAGCAGAATCAGCATCACGATGGTCACGAAGGATATCAGGATCGTCATGGCACACTGCTCCCTAAGCGTCGGCCGCTCTGGCCGGCGGCTCGGCCAGCGACACCTTCCCGTCGCGGCCCCGGAGGATCTCCGCAGACTTTTCTGTCAGGTGGAACGAGCGTTTCTGTGTCTCCCGCAGCCGGATGGCGTAGATCTTCTCGCGGAACTTCATATAATGATCGAACAACGAGAGGGCCAGACCGTCGACGCGGGACTCGAATTCGAACAGTTCCCCGCGCATCCGGGCATCCCCGAGGTGTTCGGCACAGTGCTCGCGAACAACATTCTTCAGGAGAAAAATGAACGCCACAGCCTGCGTGGCCGAACCGTCCTGCACCGCACGGATGCGCGCAATGCCATCCAGAGCCGTTTCCACCTCCTCTGGAGCGCAGCCTGAGCGAAGCGCATCATAGAGCACCGCGGTCTCCTGGCGCAGCGTATGCCCTACGGGATTGTGAAACGGGTCCTTCTGCTTTTTGAAAAACCTGAAGCTGTCAGCGGGATAGGTCCCGAGAATCAAATCCAGCCATTGCGCGAGCACGACATCCCGCCGCTCCGCCAACAGGCGTTCAAGCACATTGTCCCCCTTTTGGTGCTACCCGGCCGCCCGTGGAGCGCGGCCGAGCCATCGCCCGCCGGGACATCCTCGCCGGCGGGTACCCGGATGATCCGCTGCTACACGCAGCCTGTCGGCTTGGCCAGACCGGCGACCTTGCAGGCGCCCTTGGCCGGACCGGATGGATACAGCTCGTAGATCCGCTTCAGCGGGAACCCGGTCTCCTTGCAGAGCTTGCGGATCATCGGAGCGATGCCGAATTTCACGTAGTAGTCACGCAGATAATTGACCACCTTCCAGTGATCCTCCGTCATCTCGTCGACGCCTTCGGTGCCGGCCAGTGCGCTGGCGATAGCCTCGGTCCACTCCTCGGGCTCCTCCATGAAGCCGTCTTCGTCCACTTCGATCTTGATGTCAGCATGTTCAAAGGTTGGCATTATCTTTTCCTCCATTGCACCAATGTCTGTGTATACCACACGTGTCTGCTATCCATCTCAATGCATCTCGATGTACCCGCACGGACAGTTCTCCGCGCATTTCTTGCATCCGTTACAGAACTCCATCTTAAACTTGTAAAGCTCTCCTTTGATGGGGGGCTTGATGATGGCGTTGTCCTGGCAGTAGCTCCAGCAACTCCCGCAGTCGAAGCAATAGCCGCAGCTCATGCAGCGCTTGGCTTCGCCGACGGCCTCGTCTTCGGAGATCGTTCGTACTATCTCTGCGCTGAGGGTCTTGAGTCGGTCCTCGTTCGGCATCTCCCTCGGCGCCACGCGCGCCTTTTCATCGTAGAAGCCCAGCTTCATCTTGTCGGCAAGGATGCGACCCAGTCGTGACGGCTCCGGGAAGGACTTTTCTCCGGTGATGGACTCGTGGATGGCCAGTGCGGCCAGCCGTCCCTCGGAGATGGCGTCGATGACCAGACCCAGATGGGTATCGTCCCCGCCGGAGTATACGCCGTCGTCCTGCGTCTTCTTGTGATCGTCGATCTTGATCCAGTCTCTTCCCTCGTGCATGTCGTCGAAGCCTTCGAAATCAGGCTCCTGACTGATCGCAGCGATGAGGGTGGTAAACTGCAGGTCGAACGTGTCCCCTTCGATGGGCACCGGACGACGGCGTCCCGACGCATCGGGTTCGCCCAGCTCCATGCGCTGGCACTTCATGCCGGTGGCCCGACCGTTGTGGGTGTACAGTTCCAGCGGTGCGGCGAGATACTCGAGCGCGACGCCCTCTTCTTCGGCACCGACGATTTCCTCGTCGATGGCCGGCATCTCCGTGCGCGTGCGCCGATAGAGAATCGTCGCCTTCGCGCCGAAACGCCGCGAGACGCGGGCTGCATCGACGGCCGTGTCGCCACCGCCGATGACCACCACGTCGTCGCCTATATCCACTTCTTCACCTGCATTGATTCGATGAAGAAAGTCGGTACCGGCGAACACGTTGGTCGAGTCCTCACCCTCCAGACCGAGCTGCAGCCCCTTGTGTGCGCCCAGCCCCACAAAGATGGCCTTGTATTCGCTGCGCAGCGCGTCCATGGGGATATCCTTGCCGATCGCCGTGTTGAGCTTGAGCTCTACGCCCATGTCGATGATGCGGTCGATCTCGCCATCCAGGATGTCGGGAGGCAGACGATAGTCGGGAATCCCGTAGCGCAGCATGCCGCCCGGCTTGGGAAAGGCCTCGAATACGGTTACAGGGTAGCCATGGCGGGCGAGATGGTACGCGCAGGACATCCCCGCAGGACCCGAGCCGACCACCGCGATCTTTTCCTCTTTGACCTCGGAGGTGACCTTGCGGGGTACGAGTCCCTTCTCCAGCGCGAAATCGCCTATGAATCGCTCGATCTCGTGCACGGCCACCGCACCTTCCTTTTCGTTGCGGTTGCACTCGGTCTCACAGGGATGTGGACAGACGCGCCCGCAGACCGATGGAAAGGGGGTGGTCTCCATGAACAAATGGAACGCTTCCTCGAATGCCTTGTCCTTCGGCTTCTCCAGCTCCTCGGCCTTGGCGATCGTCATGAGAATCGCGCGCACATGGTTGTGATTCGGGCAATTATCTATACAGGGCGGCAGCTTCTCCACAAACTGGGGACGCAGCGACGATGTTTCGACACTCGATCCGCCTCCGCCTCGCAGGGTTCTGAGCCCCTTTTTCTTTTTCTTAACTATTTTCACCATAGTGCAGTTCTCTCGTGTTGTGAGGTCCAGGTATCTCGGCCGCGGACCGTCTTGCCACACTCATGCTCCGGAACGCTACCGCCTGATGCGCGTGTGCCCGACGTGCACCGCCGCCGGTCGGCCGGTTTTCCAGCCGCTCCTGGCTGTGCGCATGAGCGCGCGCCACCAGGCTGGAAGCCCAGCTGGTTACACCGTCTGCGTGTATATGTGTATAGCACGCCAGCGTGTTCCTGGACATGAGACCATCCCGGCCGTCCCCCAGTCCCGTCCCTCGTAACATGCGGAAACACGTTTCACCAGGTTTCAGATCGGTGGCGAGTGCCGAATAATGGAACTCGT
>JAUVRN010000208.1 GCA_030597645.1 Candidatus Zixiibacteriota bacterium | reverse complement strand
GTTCTGTACCAGGCAGCCTGCGTCGCGGGGAAGGCCACCCGTAGGAATGAGCCGGCCCGTGGCCTCGTATACAAGCACGTACTCGTCGCCGGAAGGGTAGAAGTTGTCGAGGGTGTGCACCTCGACACCGGTTGCATCCGTAGCCTGCTCCACTGCGGCAACGACGTCGGTGTATTTGGCTTTGACGGAGAGGATCAGTCGGGTTGCGCCGACCGCCTCGCCGGCCAGTTGGAGACCGCGCACGACGCGGTCCGCGTGGCGAAGCATCAGTTGCTTGTCCTTGTGCAGAAGGGGCTCGCACTCGGCGCCGTTGGCGATGACCACCTCGGCAGGTGCCTGCAGCTTCACATACATGGGAAAGCTGCCGCCGCCCGCGCCCACGATGCCGGCGCGGCTGGCGATATCGACGTAATCAGTCACCGACAGGCGAGTCGCTTTGCGAGATCAGCGCCTGAACATCACCCGGTTTGAGCGCCTCGCTCTCGTGGATGTCGATCCGATCGATAATCGCCGTGACGGCCGCCTCGATGGAACAGTCCTCGTTGCCCACGGCCAGGCGGGCTGCACGGCCGAAGGCGACCATCACGAACTCGCCGATCCCGGCGCCCAATACGTCCGCGGCCACGACGATGTCGGTATTGGGCTCCTTGTTGAGATTGAGCGGGTGGATCACGAGGAATCGAAGCGATTCGATGTTGGGGGTCTTCTTGGTGGACCAGAGCGTACCGACGACTTTGCCGATGAACATGGGCTATTCCGTGCCTCCTGCGTCGCGATCTCGGTGTGCGCGCAGCAACGCGAGCAGTTCTTCTTTGTTGGCCCGGGAGATCTCACGGCCCACCAGGGGGAAGGCCGGTTGCTCGCGAGCCAGGCGGCGAAGATCGATCACCGTCATCGATTCGAGCACGGCGTCGTCGTGCGGGACTCGCACCGGCAACGCGCGCTTCCTGGCAGGGGCCGGACGGTTGGCGGGATTGATGTACGGGATCGCGGGGGGGATCTTGTCGAGCTCGTCGTCGGGCCGCGGAATGACGTGGGCGGAGATCAACTCGCCGATCCGGCTGGCGGCGGCCGCGCCCGAGTCTACCGAGGCTTTCACAGCGCCCAGTTCTCCTTCGATCTTGACGGTAACCAGCGCGGCCACGGTCACCTCGATGGAGGTGACGGTCCCGGCGGCCGCTTTGGCTGCCGCGTCCGCAGCCTCGATGGCCGATACCAGGCCACGCGTCTCAATGAGCCCTAGGGCAGGTCGATCCGGCATTACAGTGGGTCCAAGATAGGCGGACCCCCGGAAGGGGCAATCCAGAAGGCAGTTTCGAGACGGCTTCTATACTTTGTGGGCGCAGAAGACGCGCCGGGTGCCCTGGTAGTCGTTGCGCCATTCGGGCCGGGAATAGCGGCCCGAGCGCTCGGCCAGTTGCTCCACCTCGGAATCCTGTCCCAGGCCGATCTCCAGGATGATCTGGCCACCGTCGCGCAGGTGGGCCGGCGCGGATTCCAGTGTGGCGCGCAGGACGGCAAGACCGTCGGGTCCCGCGAACAGCGCGTCCTCCGGCTCCCAGTCGCGGATCTCCCGCTGGAGCGACTTGCGATCGAGAGAGGAGACGTAGGGAAGATTGGCGACGCGGACGTCGTACTGATCGATCACGTCGTCAAAGAGGTCGGAGCGCCGGAATTCGATGCGATCGTCTACCCGGTGGTGCTGTGCGTTCTCGGAGGCCAGTTCCAGGGCCGCGGATGATATGTCGGTGGCCAGGATCTCGGCCTCAGGCAGATGCACGGCGAGCGTTACCGCGATACATCCGGAGCCGGTGCCCAGCTCCAGGATCTTCAACCCCGTACCCCGGTTTTCACCCAGCCGCCACAGTGCGGCCTCTACGACGTGCTCGGTCTCCGGGCGCGGGATCAGCGCACGGCGGTCACACTTGAAATGGAGGCCGTGGAACTCCGTCGATCCGATGAGGTACTGCGTCGGTTCTCCGCGGCTTCGCCGCGCGACCACGTCGGCGAATCTGACCATGGCTGAAACCGGCAGTTCGTCCGTAGCCTGCAGGTACAGCTCGTGCCGCGCAAGCTCGAGGACGCTGCCCAGCAGCAACTCGGCGTGCCAGCGTGCGTTGGGGACGCCGCCTTTCTTGAGCGTGTTCGTGGCCGCGTTGAGCTGGTCGAGCACGGGACCGCTGAACAGGACGGTCATGAGATCCTAACTGTTCTGCCACTCGGCAATCTGATGCGATGCCTGATCGAGACGTTGCTGCACGAATTCGGGTGAACGGCTTTCGGCCACCAGGTTGAACCGGGCCTGAAACGGGTCGGGCCCGAGCCAGTACCAGCCGTCGTTTTCCATCACGCGCACGCCGTCCTTGAAATCGGAATGCTGTGAACGGCTCCATTCGAACAGGCGACGCATCACCAGCCCCCGCTTGTCCCACGGACAGTGTGCGGTGCGTGTGCCGTAGGTGTATCCCTGCACTTCCCGTCGCACGGCCGACAGCGTCGCTCCGTGGCGGGCGAGAAGCTGCAGCACGTATACGCATCCGAACATGGCGTCGGCCCCGGGTCCGAATTCGGAAGCGATCAGTCCGCCGCGTGTGCCGATGACCAGGTCGGCGCCGCCGGTGCGCGCGTCCATCATGGCCTGGTGGTCATTGCCCACGCGACGTACATGACCCGGCACGTGGGCCGCGATGTCCTCGAGCATGGAACTGCCGGTGACCGGTGTGGCGATGATGCCGTCGGGCCGGGCCGCAAAGAAGAGGTGTGCGATTATCCTCTGCACCTCGATGGGGTCGAGCCGGGAGCCCGCCTCGTCCATCAGGCTGAACTTTTCGGCGTGCGGATGGATGACTACGCCGAGATCGCTGCCCAGCGAGCGTACCACGGCGCCGATGCGTTCGAAATCGGTGCTCTCGAAACCGCCCGGGCGTGACTCGCCCGCTCCGGAATCGATGGTCACCGTGTCGATGCCCAGTTCCGGCAGCAGGCCGGCCAGCAGCGATCCGCCACCGCGCCGATAGTCGATGACGATGCGGAACGAACGGCTCCGCAACAGGTCCACGTCCAGGGCCGCTGCGAACTTTTCACGGTAGCCCTCCAGGACGCGGATGGGATACTCTATCCGACCGGTACTCTCTACGTCGGCGCGGAAGAAGTCTTCGCGGTTGAACAGCCGTTCGATCGACTTGGCCTGTCCCGGTCCCATGTCGCGACCGCGCTCATCCATGACGAAGATATCGACGTATTCGGGATTGTCCGTGTTGCGGCGCACATGAAAACCGCCGGCGTGCAGTCCGACGGAAAGCTGGTGACGCACCACCGGCACCGGTACTTCGGAAAGATCGTCGATGTTGACGCCCGTTGCGCACAGTCCCGACTGCATGGATCGGGTCAGCAGGCGGGAGGCCGGCGCGTCGTCGCGGCTGGCGAGCACCGTCTTGCCGTTTCCCAGTTGTGCACCCCAGGCGCCGCCCACGCGTACCGCGAATTCGGGTGTGATCTCGCGGTTGAATATGCCGGAGATCTTGGCGTCGGTGAACAACTCGCGGTTGAAACGGTCGCCCCACACCAGCGAGTTGGAGACCGTGGCACCGTCTTCCACGGCCTTGCCGGGCCAGATTCGTACGTTGGGGCGCACATCCACCGAGTCGCCCAGGTGAACCCGCTCGGAGATGATGGACTGCTCGCCCACGCGACAACCCGCGCCCACGTGCGCCGACGCGCAGATGATGGCGCGCCGGATGTCTGCTCCGGACTCGATGTGCACGTCGCTCCAGAGTATCGACTTGAGCAGCTGTACGTCCCGCGCCACCACGCTCTTGCCACCCACGACCGAATCGACGATGCGGGCGCCGGCTTCGATACGGGCTTCCTTGCCCACCACGACGATGCCGGCCAGTTCGGCCTCGTCGCTGATGTAGGCGGAGGGATGCGCGTACACCTCGGCCGACGCGTGCGGCAACCGCACTCCGGGCAGATCGATCCTGAGCTGCCCGGCCCAGATGTCGTCGTGCGCGTGACGGTACGATTCGGGGCTGCCGATGTCGCGCCAGTAGCCGTCTGCGACGTAGCCGTACAGCGGCGCCTGCCGCGACAGGAGCTTCGGAAACACGTCCTGGGAGAAGTCGACGAATTCGGCACCGGGTAGATCGCGGATGACTTCCTTTTCGAGAATGTAGATCCCGGTGTTCACCGTATCGGAGATGACTTCGCCCCAGCCGGGCTTTTCGAGAAAACGATCGATGCGGCCGTCCTCGTGCGTGATCACCACCCCGAACTCGGTGGGGTTGTCGACGCGCACCAGCACCATGGTGGCCAGTGCGCCACGCTCTTCGTGAAAGGCCAGGGCCGCGGAAAGGTCCAGGTTGGTGAGCACGTCGCCGGAGACGATGAGGACGCGATCCTCGAGCAGATCCTCGGCATTTTTCACGGAGCCGGCCGTGCCGTAGTCCGCGTCGGCACGGCGGTATCGCATCTGCACGCCGTACGCCGATCCATCCCCGAAGTGGTTGCGGATGATCTCCGGCTGAAAGAACAGCAGCGATACCTGGCGTTCGAGCTGATGCCGCAGCAGGTGCTCCACGACGTATTGCATCAGCGGTTTGTCGCCCACCGGCACCATGGGCTTGGGTACGGAGGCGGTGAGGGGTCGCAGCCGGGTGCCAAATCCCCCGGCCATGATGACGGCGTTCATAAGCAAGTTTTCTTTTGTGCTTGTATCATTATGCTTGACAACGATCTATGCCGATGCATACTGTAGGTGTGAGTTACT
>JAUVRN010000198.1 GCA_030597645.1 Candidatus Zixiibacteriota bacterium | reverse complement strand
GAGTGCTGAGGCCCTCGGTTCCGTCCATGACGTATCCAAAATCGTAACCCAAGGACGAGGTGAGTATGTCTGCGCCCAGGCTGTCCGCCCACTCCAGGGCCGCGACATAGTTGTCTTCCTCGATCGGCGTCTCGCTGCCGATGTCCTCCGTTTTGGCCAGCAGAAACGACGCCTGATGCGCCGGTCCGATCAGGGCTCCCGATTCGAATCCGGCGGCGGTGCTCAATACCTGCGAACCGTGTCGCTCCTGCCCGGGCGTATCCAGCGAGTCGTCGGCCACCGACGAATCCCCGTGTACGAAGTCCCATTGGTCGATGACGCGCCCGCTGCTCGCTATGCCCGCCAGGGCGTTGTGCGTGAGCCGGAATCCCGAATCGAGGATGGCGATGAGGATGTCTGTACCGGTCACGCCCAGGGCGTGCATCTCCGGGATCTGCAGGGGCAGATTCTGCTGCAGAGATGGTCCGTAGCTCAAAGAGAATTGGGTCCTGTCGGCGGCATGGCCCGCTGTCGCAGCGGTCGCCTCGGGATCGTGGCGCTTGCCGCGGGCCACGGGCAGCATACCCGCGACTGCGGGCAGGCGACCGAGGGCCTGGAGCTGGCCTGCCGTCGCCCGGACGCTGACGGCATTGAGCCGCCGGCTGACCACCCGCAACTGTGCACCGGTTGCGGCCACCGACAGGATATGGTCCGGCGTGACAGGCAGATCGTACGCATCCGGCGACGTCGCCGTGCGCAGGCGCCGGGCCGAAGTACGGGGATGCAGGCGCAGCGCAGCCAACTGTGCCCTCAACCCGGCTTCCGTCGACACACCCTTGTCGCGGAAGAACACCCACCAGAGACCGTGATCGAGCCGGGCCGGCGTGGCTATCGCATCACGACGACCGAGGCGATCGGATGGCAATCCCGATGGCTCATTACGAGTGTCCCCAGCGGAAGGGGTAGTGAACTCCTGACTCAGGACATCGGCGGGGAGGATTAACCACAGTGCGAGGAGCACTGTGCGTCGAGCGTAGCACGGCACGGCACCAACATATGTCACCGGACCGGAAAGCACATGTACAAAAAAGAACGCGGCAGCCGAAGGTGGTTCGACGGGGAGGAACAACCACGCTTCAGCCACCGCACGTGTCCGAGGAGGAACGACACGTTACATTTTGGGGCGAATGGCCCCGGAGGTTTTCTCCTTCCAGCGCGCTGCACGCTGTGCGAGCGTCACGTCCTGCAGGCTCGAGAAGTTCAGGTTGAGCGTGGGCTGAGCGATGGGCTGCAGAATGATGTTCTCGCGTGCCCGGTTTTCGTCTTCGGCCACCCAGTGGAGGGTAAACCCGAGCTGGCGTTTCTTGATCCGGATGGAACCGAGATGGTGGCGCACCCGCGTCGGGGCGGCCATATCTCCGAGGACCTGGTAGATCATCGGAGCGCAGTCGGTGCACAGCTCCAGCTTCTGGCCTTGCCATACCTTGCGGTTGGATTCTAGGAAATTCAGCAGGGCCTTCAGCGCCTTATAGGGAAGCTCAGACGGTGTGGCACGCAGAGCGGATCTATAGGTGATCCCGAGGTCGGGAATACTGAAGGCAATGATACCGGGACCCTTCTGGTGGGGGACCGGCTTGTGGCTCCGAGCGTAAAAGTAGCCTTTCACGATAGCATCTCCGGCCGCTAATCCAGCAAAGGCTGTGCCATCACCCTGTCCCGGATCTGGGGCATGTGCCAGTGGCCCAATCAGATTGCGGGCGGGTAAGATGGTGTGGTCCTGGGTGTGCAGGGTGCGCGCCGGGAGGCACTGCGGGCTTGCTTCCGGCTGATCACCCTCTGCAAAGGATTGCAGATTCGGGCGGATATCCTGCGATCCAGACTCAGGCCACTATTGAGATGGATCCTGGGGCTCTTGAGCCGCCCCCAGGCTCTGCATCAGGCGTTGGCGCTGGTCCCCCTGGAGCTCCACGTAGGTCCCCTCGGCCCGTACCAGCGTCCGCTCGCCGTCGGTGATCAGCCCCTCGGTTTCGAAGACCCGGCCCCGCTGGCGGAGGATCCGCCCCTCGAGGAAGATCTTCCGGCCCATCGGAACCGGACGCCTGTAGTGCACGTTCATTCGACCGGTAACCACGAGCCGGCCTGACGCCAGGACCGCCTTGATCATGATCTCATCCAGGAGCGATGCGGAGACCCCTCCGTGGAGGAGGCCGTCGTAGCCGGCGAACTGGCGCCCCGGTTCGCAGACCGCCCGGGCCTCGCTGTCGCCCATCCTGTAGAAACGGACCTGGAGCCCCCCCGCGTTGGCCATGCCGCAGACGAAACAGCGGGAATCGCTTACGATCTCGGCACCTGGGGCCACGGAAAAGTCAAACTCGCCTGATTTTCCCATGGGGTGGAGTATACACCTCAGTCGTGCCCCGGGCGACCTCTCGGGGCGATCTCCGCGGGCCCGCTTTGACAATCAGGGAGGCGGTCCGTACCTTGCAGACCGGATCCCGTCCGGATGGGCAGGTCGGAATTTTCTGCGGGGCAATGGGTTCTACCCCTAGGCCCCGCCTGGCCTCGCGACCGGTGTATGAACATTTGAACAGGATTGTGGTCTGGGAATTGCGTATAACCGATTGCATGATAGGCCGTGATTGCAGGGCGTGCCGGAGGCACCCACAGTCGCAGGTCCACTGGAGGGGAACGGCGTAGGGCATCATGAGGTACACGTGGCGAGACGTGCGGGGTCCTTTGATCCTCGGGGCCACCATGCTGCTGGTTCTGGCCTTTGCCGGTCAGGCGGCGGCCCAGGATCCGATCTTCGGCAAGAACAAAGTCATCTGGAAGAAATTCAACTGGTCGTATATCACCACCCGCCACTACGACATCTATTTTTACGGCAACAACTACAAGCTCGCCAAGTTCTCAGCCGAGGTGCTGGAGGGGGCCACGCCCCAGATCGAAAGGGAGCTCAACTACAAGCTGCGCTCCAAGGTGCCCATCCTCGTCTATGACTCGCACAACGATTTCCAGCAGACCAATATCGGCGGGGGCCTGATCCCGGAGGGTGTGGGCGGCTTTACCGAGTCATTCAAGAACCGCGTGGTGCTACCCTTTGGCGGTTCGTACGAGGACTTCCGCCACGTACTGCATCACGAGCTGACACACGCGTTCACCTTTGACATGCTGTACGGGGGCGGGATCGGTTCGTTCCTATCCGCCGGAGCACTCTTTCAGCTACCCCTCTGGTTCGCCGAGGGATTCGCCGAGTACTCTTCGCGCCATGGCATGGACTACTTCGGCGACATGGTGCTCCGAGACGCGGTCATCAACAACTACTGGATCCCGCTGCAGTGGGCGGGCGGATTCATCGTGTACAAAGAAGGGCAGGCGGCCATTCAGTACATCGCCGATCGCTTCGGCGAAGAGAAGATATCAGAGTTGCTCCAGCGCGGTCGCACCATGCTCTCCATGGAAAAGGGTATGAAGGCGTCGCTGGGGCTCTCCATGGCCGATTTCAATCGCGAACTGACCCGTGAGCTCAAGCGCGACTACTGGCCCGAAATCGCCAAACGAATGGAATCGCGTGAACTGGGCAAGGCGCTCACCCGGCACGAAGAACAGGGATCCCATTTCAACGAGAAGCCGGCCTTTTCGCCCAAGGGCGATCGCGTGGCGATCTTTTCGGATCGCAGTGACTACACGGAGGTCTACATTATCTCCGCTGTGGACGGTAAGTTCCTCAAGCGACTCGTCAAGGGCGAACGCAGCGGCGATTTCGAGTCGCTTCACTCCTATGTGTCGGGCATGTCCTGGTCACCGGACGGCACGCACCTTGCCCTGGTGGGCAAGTCCAAGGGTAAGGACGCGCTGATTCTCGTCGACGCCAAGAATGGCAAGAAACGCCTCCGCAAGCACCTCGGTGTGACGAGCCTGCTCAATCCGGCCTGGGGCCCCAAGGGACAGATCGCCTACATGGGCATGGTGGATGGGCAGGCCGATCTCTATGTCTATGACATGAACACCGAAGAGGTGATGCGTCTTACCCGTGATCTCTACGACGACAACGAACCGAGTTGGTCACCGGACGGCCGGTATGTCGTCTTTGCTTCCGATCGCCCCCTGGACGGATCGGTGGACCGCGACGTCAGCCGATTCGAATATGGTCACTATCACCTGTTCCGGATGGAAATCCGGACAGGAGACATCACGGCACTCACCGCCGGTGTGGGCAATGATCGTGCTCCGGCCTGGTCGCCCGATGGCGAGCGCATCGCCTATGTCAGTGATCGCAACGGCATCAGCAACATCTATGTGCTCGATCTCGAGACGGGTAGCGACGTGGCGGTGACCGATATCCTGACGGGCGCGGCCTCACCGTCCTGGTCGCCCGAAGGCGACAAAATGGTATTCTCGTCGTACAACAACGGCGGTTTCGATGTCTTCCTGATGGAGGAGATCCGGCCTCGCGGTACCGACGGCAAGCTGGAGCTGACGCCTCTGGCCCGGCGCAAGCTCGGACTGCCTGAAGTCACGGACGACGAGCCGACGGATGGAACACCCCCGATCGCAGCCGTCGACGGGGACAGCGGAGCGATCCCCGAAGGGGCGCGCAGTGACGCGGCCGCGTGGCACCTGCCCCCAGAGGATCGGGGTGGGCGTGCGGCCGAGCCCGCAGCGCAGGCCGCCGGGTCCACAGAAGAAGAGCCCGCGGATTCGACGACCCTCACGCCGGCCGGCCAGAACGATCACTACGGGAGTCTCAAGTTTCGCACGGACGATGCCGGTGCAGATACCAGCTCGCTCGACATGAGCAAGGCACAGCTCACCCAGGACACGGTCATCATCCTGGATCCCAAAGAGGACTCTGCGCTC
>JAUVRN010000357.1 GCA_030597645.1 Candidatus Zixiibacteriota bacterium | reverse complement strand
CGCGTACGCACGCCGGCTCTTCCGCAACCCGGACCGTCCTGGCTACGTCTAATATGCCATGCTGATTAAGATCGCCCTGGTGCAGCACCGGGTCGGTGAGCCTGTAGGCCTCGATCTCAGGCTGCACCTGTTCCGCAAACAGCCCGACTTCGTATGCTTTCCCGAATACTGGGGAGCGGCGGCACCACTGCGCGACCAGCGGGCGCTGGCTCAGGAGGAGGCCTTTGGGCGTGGCGTTATGGCTCGCCTCTCGGGCAATCTGTCCTGCACGGTGATCGGCGGCACCGTGGTAAGCTCGGGGAACGGCGGGCGATTGTACAACGAGGCACCGGTGTCTCGCAAGGGACTCCCGCTGGGGTCCTATCGCAAGATGCACCCCACGGCCCGGGAGCGAGAATCCGGAATCGAGCCGGGCGACCGGGCAAGCACCTTCGAAGTCGGGGGGCTTCGTGTCGGTGTGGCCATCTGCGCCGACTGTCTCGAGGCGGCCACCTTCGACCGTTACCGCGAAGAGGCTGTGGACCTGATCTTCGTCCCCAACGCGTCGCCGCACCGGCCGGGCGAAACGGTCCAGGAGAAACACCGGCGTGACCAGGACATCTTCGTTCGTGGTGCGGTCCGCAGCGGTGCCTATATCATCAAAGTGTGCGGCGTCGGCTCACTGTTCGGCAGCCGGCTACAGGGCAGGTCGCTGGTCGCGGCACCCTGGGGCATCATTCACCAGGTGCCGCCCGAAGAAGAGCATCGCGCGCAGGACATCACGGACAACCTGTCCACCGATGAACTGCACGAATTCAGGAACCGGTTCGCAGAGCACCGCACGACGGCCGACCTGCCCAGGGGTTGAGGCACCGACGGGACCGGAATCCAGTTTTCGGCAGGCCGCCGGGCTGTCTATTGGGTGCGAATCGGTCCGGTGGCTATGCCGGGGTTGAACTTGCGCGGCAGAAATACCGCGGGCATGTCCCGGTGTGTGGAAAAGACTCGGGCGTCGATCCAGTAGTGTCCCAGGGTCTGATGAAAACCGCGAAACACGACGTCCGCCTGGCCATCGCCGGTAACGTCGCGGACCTCCAGGGGACCGCAACGCACGTACTCTTTGACGTCGAACGAGCGCACGATCTTCCACTCGCCTTCGGTACGCTGAACGAACTGGAACGTCAGCGTCGCTCCCTGATGGCCCCTGTCCCACTCGACAGCCGATCCGACGACCCACTCGGGGTCACCGTCTTCGCCCCTGTCGAGTGGGGCAGCCACGAGAACGTCCCGCGGCGAGCCGATCGCAGTTCGTACGGCAGCCGGAATGTCGGCACGCCGCTCGCCGCCAAAGTCGAACACCGTCACCTGCATCGAAACCGTGTCCCCGGGCAGCGCTTCGAAGTCGCGACCCAGTTCATAGAAAAAGGAATCCTGCGTCACCCCGTCCGCGGTCAGACTGTAGTACACCACCAGGTCGCCGCGTCGATCCCAGCCCGGAAAGGCACGTTCGACCTTGAGTGAGTCTTCTCTGTATTTGCCGCTGAGGCCCAGGGGGTTGAGGTCGGGCAAAGAGACGACACGTACGGCCGAGTCGCCCACGGAAAGACTGCGGCTGTCGGATCGGAACAGGCCCACCTGCCGCCAGGTGTCCGACTGAGCTCGTGAAGCGGCAGGGTATGCCGCCGTCAGCGCGATGAGGCAACCCGCCACCACGCCTGTGGTCTGCTGTGTCGTCATCATAACTAGATCAAAAAACGCACGGGGCCGGCAGACTCAACCGGTTTTTGCGCTCCGCTATAGGCATACACCGAATTCGCTTGAGTTGTTCGAGCCGGGCCCATATTCGCCGACACCATCATGTTGCCGCTCCCTGGCAAGCTGACTCGACGCATCTGGGCACTGCGCGTTCCCGAGTCCACCGTCCTTCTGGCTCTGGCTCTGGCGGTGGGGCTGGGAACGGCCTTCGGTGCCCTGGGATTCAAGTTCCTGGTTGAATCGGCCAAGGGCTTCTTTTTTGGCGAAACGCCGCCGGTGCTGCAGTCACTGGTTCCCATCCGACATGTCTGGATCGCGGTGATCCCCGCGCTCGGGGGCATCATCGCGGGTCTTCTGATCGCCTACTTCGCCCACGAGGCCAAGGGCCACGGCGTACCCGAAGTCATGCAGGCCCTCGCGCTCAAGGGCGGCATCATCCGGCCCCGCGTGGCGCTGGTCAAGGCCCTGGCGTCGGCCGTCTGCATCGGGTCCGGCGGCTCGGCGGGTCGCGAGGGACCTATTGTACAGATCGGTTCGGCCATCGGCTCCACGGTTGGCCAGGTCTTCCGGATGCCCGCGGACCGCGTCAAGATCCTCGTCGGTTGCGGAGCGGCGGCGGGCATCTCCGCTATCTTCAATGCACCCATCGCCGGTGTGATCTTTTCGCTGGAAATCATCCTCGGCGACTTCGGCATCCGGGCGTTCGCCCCGGTAATTCTCGCTTCGGTGATCTCATCGGTGTTTACGCGCAGTGTCGTGGGCAATTCGCCGGCGTTTCACGTGCCGCCCTACACACTGGTCTCCCCGTACGAGATCCCGATTTACATGCTCCTCGGCGTGGCCTGCGGTGTGGTGGCCGTGCTGTTCATCAAGACGCTGTACTGGTCGGAGGACCGTTTTGACGGTTGGAAAGCACCCATGTGGGTCAAGCCGGCGGTGGGCGGCCTGGGCGTCGGTATCATCGGCATTTACTTTCCGCAAGTGTTCGCCGACGGCTACGATACGATTCACACCATGCTCTCGGGGTCCGTGGTCTTCTGGTTGGCGGCGGTGCTGGTCCTGCTCAAGGTCCTGGCGACCAATCTCACTCTGGGCTCCGGCAATTCCGGCGGTATATTCGCACCGTCCATGTTCATGGGCGCGGGCACCGGACTCGCCATCGGTCACCTGGCCCACGGCGCGTTTCCGCTGGTCACCGCTACCCCCGGCGCCTACGCGCTCGTGGGCATGGGCGCCGTCGTGGCCGGCACGACGCACGCCCCCATTACGGCCATTCTGATTCTGTTCGAAATGACCAACGATTACCGCATCATTCTGCCCGTGATGGTGGCGGTAGTGTTTTCCACGCTGGTGGCCCGCAAACCCGGGGGCGACGCGATCTACACGCTCAAGCTGCGGCGACGAGGCATCGTGCTGAAGTACGGCCGGGACATGAACGTGCTGGCCGGCATCCGGGTGAAGGATGTGATGACCGACAGGTACGGCACCATCCCGGAGAGCGCTCGCCTGCCGCAGATCCCGAGAGCGATCTCCCCGAGCCAGCAGGCCCACT
>JAUVRN010000290.1 GCA_030597645.1 Candidatus Zixiibacteriota bacterium | reverse complement strand
GCCGGCGCGCTGCGCAGCTGAAAGGCGCGGGCGGCCATGCCAGGGCGGACGGCAATGGCCATGGCGCGCAGATCGATGCTCTGCAGCACACCCCTGCCCCCGGCGAGGAACACGAGATGACCGTCGTCCGAACCGACGACATAGTCTTCGAGCCCGTCGCCATCGATGTCGAACCACACACCCGGCGCGCCGGTGCGGCTGTTGTAGTACTGCTCCCGCGGGTACACGGATCCGTCCGGCGTGCGGTATGCGGCAAACTTGCCGCTGCGCGAGTGCGAGGCGACCAACGCGCCGCCCGTGCGGTGAACGGTGGCCGCCGGGGGCGACGTGAAGGGCTCGGCGAACCAGTCGGTCTCTGCAAACCTCAGGCCCTTTCGACCGTCGAAAAAGAGAATCCGCCGCTCCTCGGAAACCATGATCAGATCGTCGGAGCGGTCACCGTTGGCGTCGAGCACCAAAAACGGCACATCCACGGCACGGACTCCGAGCAGCGGCGCGCGCGCTTCGCCGCTGCCTGAAACCCACTCGACGTCACCGTTACGGGTTGCGAAGGCGAGGACGGGAGCGTCATCGATCAGCAGAAACGCCGCGGTCCGGGACCGGATCCCTCCGGGTGCCGGCCAGGGCGTCTCGAGTTTGAACTCGATGCGTGCGGGCAGACCCGGGCCCCGTTGCATCTGTAGCCAGATCCGCACCAAGGTGAAGAGACAGACGACTGCGACGAGACCGGCGAACCACCGGAAGGCAGTTCGCAGACCTGTGTACCGGGGATCCACGACGGCGTCAGCGCCTCAGTTCGATGACCACCGGCCGATTGCGAGCCGGTCGCACCTTGACGCGCTTGCGTACGCCGCTGTAGGCATCGAGATAGGCCAGCAAGTCATAGTTGCCGGCCGGCAAGCGTACCCGGAGTTGACCCCGGTCATCCGTGGTACCCAGCAGCGTCTCCTCGATGGCTCCGAGCGATCTCGCCCAGATCTCCGCTCCCGCCAGGCTGCCCCGGCCG
This sequence comes from Candidatus Zixiibacteriota bacterium, assembly GCA_030597645.1. GTDB lineage: Bacteria > Zixibacteria > MSB-5A5 > JAUVRN01 > JAUVRN01 > JAUVRN01. Next base: position 2,805 of record JAUVRN010000290.1, on the reverse strand, counting down.
GGAGCTTCGACCTGGACCTGGAGCCAGGAGCCACCCCCGGTAGTCGGCGTGGGCCCCGCGGGGATCGTGGGGACCGTCGACTCCGGACGGTCCTCGGGCAGCACTTCGGGTATCCGGCCATCATCTGTGGGTCTCATGGCGACAGTGACCAGCACTTGATCGGGCGGGATATAGACGGTCGTATCGAGATAGTTGCGCTTGCGCAGCGTCACCGTGTGTGCCACGGCGGGGATGCGTACCGAGTACGGAGTGAACCGGCGCACATACATCGTGCGCTCCGGTCCCTCCAGCCGGTCCACCAGCGCGCGGAGATCGGTCTCGGGGTCGCGCGGATCGAAACTGAAAATGCGTACCGGCCGGGACAGCACCACGGGCAAGATGGAGGGCGTCTGGCCGCTGATCACCAGGGTGGTGTCGAGTGACTCAAAACCGACGGCTTGTGCGCGCAGCCTGTGCGGCCCAAACGTGAGCACATAACTCGCCCCGCCCGAGGGATCGACGATCAAGGTGTCGTCCACGTGAATCCGACAGTCTGACGGGCTCGCAAAGAAGGCGACCGAATGAACGAACATGCCCCGCACCACCAGAGTGTCGCCGCGAGGCTCGACACTCCATGCAGCCGGGTCCCGGACTTCCAGGGTGCCGTACACGGGGTCGATCTCGCAATCTTCGATGGACCCGTACCCTTCGAGGTGCATCACCAGAGCCAGCGGATCAGTGACCGGCCAGTGGGTCTCGAAGAAGGGCGTGGGCCGCAGTGCACGGCGACCGTTCAGATAGACGATCGCTCCCGGGGGCAGGCTCTCGATTCGTAGCGTACGCGTAAAGACGAATTCGAAGGCGCGATGGGGACCCTGCTTGTACACGAGGATCGAATCTTCGATGGTGGGGAAATCGGCGGTGGCAAAGCGCACCTGGTGCCACCCCGAGGGCACATCATCCATATGCATGGGCGTCGTACCGATCAGCATGGTGTCATCAAGAAACACGGAGGCCCCCGCCGGCATGGTCCGGAGAACCACCTGGTGCCCCGTCTCATTGCCGACGTAGTCGCTCGTACCACGGAATTGCCAGGTACCGAACACAATGAGGAGAATGGCCGCGGCAGTGAGGATCAGCGGGAGTCGCCGCTCCGTTCGCGTGGGCAGACCCTTGCTCGTTCGCTCCGGTTGCGGTTCGACGGCGGGTCGTTCCATGGGCGCGATGCGCACCCTGGGCAAGGCCGCACCGTCCGTCTCCTCGGCACCCGGCAGTGCATCCGACGTCAGACACTCTTCTATGTCCGGTTTGTCCTCGGACAGCAGAGCGCGCTGTCGCTCGTCGGTGGCCGCGCCTGACCACGGTGAACTCAGCGCACGTACCCAGTCGCCAAGCTCCGAATCGCCGCCCTCGAGCCCGGCCCGCAACCCGGCTATGATCCGCGGGGCGACCGCCTGCGGGCGCTGGTCGGCATCCGCGTACAGCGTGGCGGAACTGACGACTTCGGCGGCGACGGAGTCAGGCCCCACACTCGCCGCCCCGGCCTCACCGCTGTGGACGAGCCAGCCGGTCAGCCACTCGCCCAGTTGGCCCAGCTCTCGCGCATCATCCCGTTCGGCGGCGATTCGGCCAAAGCCGACGACGCGTACCGAGCCGTCCTCGAAGAGCCTGATCTGGTCGGCTCCGAAGTCGCCGATCCGAAATCCTCCCGGCCGGGCCAGCGCCCCGCGGGCGTACAGCAGCGCCTGCGTCGCCTCGTGAGCGACCCAGGTGACGGCGTGGGACGACGCCGCCATCTCTTCCAGGGTATCGGCGCCCGCCGGACCAAAATGATCCCAGACCGCCCAGACACCACCGTCCTCATCGCGGCGCACATCGAGCAGGGAGATGATATTGGGATGCTGAAGCCGCGTGGTAGCCGGCAGGATCGGATGCTCCTCTCCCGCCGGAAACCAGCCCACGGTGACCGGGCGCTGCGTCTCCATATCCCACCCGTCGTAGCAGCGCTCGAGCCAGCGCACGTCGCGCTCGACCAGCAGCAGGTATTTTCCGTCCAGCCGTATCGCCATCAGCCCATGTCCGATTGTTTGCCCGTCTGTTCGGTCGGCAGACCGAACCGTTCCGGATACGTGGCCAGGAGCCACCCCGTGATCACCTTATGAACGTACTCATCCGTCTCCCGGGGAAGCAGGTTCTTGCGAACCAGATACCAGTAGCTGCGATTACGCAGCGGATCGTCCTCGAGTATCTGGTCCAGGGCGTAGTTGACGTTGCCCGGGCCATAGTTGTACGCCGCCAGGGCCAGCATGAAGTCGCCATAGCGCAGATAGAGCCTCTTGAGATACCGTGCCGCGGCGTGCGTCGATTTGATCGGATCGAGCCGCTCATCGACATCACCAGATACGCGCAGTCCATAGGCGCGCGCGGTGGTCGGCATGAGCTGCCAGAGCCCCAGCGCGCCGGCTCCCGATCGTGCGTGCGGATCGAAGCGTGACTCCACCAGGGCGATATACGCGAGTTCCGGGGGCAGACCGTGCTCAGCGAGGATGTCCTGCACCTCGGGCAGCAGGATCCGAGCTCGATGCAGCACCCGTAGAAAGGTCTCTCGATCATGGCGAGACAGCTGGGCGATTTCCGCCTGGATGTTGCGTACCATCCCCGGTGGCACGGCGTCAATCTCGTTGTTCATAGCCTCCGCGAACAGCACCACGGCCTGCTCCACGAACTCTGTTTCCGACTGCGACTCGACCTGCACGGGAGCGGTCGCCCAATCGCGCTGCCACCAGATTACCGCCGTGACGGCCAGGATCGCGGTGAGGACCGCGG
>JAUVRN010000325.1 GCA_030597645.1 Candidatus Zixiibacteriota bacterium | reverse complement strand
TGTGCGGGTTGCCACTCGTCACCCGGGAGGATGGCACCGGGCGCCTCGCCCCACGGAACCACGAGGGGCATCTCTTCCCCGCCGGCGCGGATCCGATCCACCGGCACTTCATCGAGGGCCTCTTCCTCCCATCCCCGGTGCGTACGGACCAGTCTGGCCAGACACCAGATCTCCTTCACGACCGGAATCGCCACGCCGATACGCACACTGTCGGGGGGGGCCAGGGACGCGGCCACCTCGAAGGACGAAACGGGAATCACCTGCGCACCGACGGCCTCCGCCAGGCCGGCCGCGAATGCCGTACCCACACGCGTGCCGGTGAACGATCCGGGGCCGACACACAGCGCGATCGTGTGCGGCAGTTGCCCGCTGCAGTCGTCACGCAGATCGCCGGTGATATGCTGCAGCATCTCGTTGTGCCTGAGGCGCACGTCGCAACGCCGGACACCGAGCAGACGGTCACCGTCATGGGCCGCCACGGCAACCCAGGGACCGGTGGTGTCGAATGCCCAGATCATATCAGGGGCTCTCCACGCGTTGCAACGTCAGCGTGCGGCCCCCGGCCGCAAAGGCCAGTCTGATCTCCCACCGGGCGCGCGGCCACAGGTCGCGGACTCGCTCCGGCCACTCCATCAGCGTGACGCCGTCACGATAGTATTCACGTGGATCGGTAGCACGCAGCTCATTCGATCCGTCGATTCTGTAGAAATCGAAGTGGTAGACGGACAGGCGTCCTTCGTATGTCTCCAGCAGTGTGTAGGTGGGCGACAGCACATCACCGTGCACGCCCAGGCCCTCACAGATGCCGACGACGAGCGTGGTCTTGCCTACCCCCAGCGGGCCAAAGAGCAGGACCACGTCACCGGCGTTCAGCCGGGCCGCAAAACCCCGCCCCCACGCACGGGTGTCATCCGCGTGCGAGAGCGAGGCATTCATCGCCGCCTGGGCGTCAGCACGGCCACGGGCAGAATCATCTCCTCCAGGGAGATACCTCCGTGCTGAAAACTGCCCCGGAACCGACGCTCATACTCGTGAAAATTGGTCTGATAGACGAAGTAATAGTCTTCGCGTGCGAAGATATAGTTGGTGTGGCGCGTAAACCGGGGGAGCCGGAACGCGGCCGGATCGTCCACCTTGACGGCGGCCTTGGCCTCGCAACCGAGATTGTCGCCGTACTTGTACCTCAGGTGGGTCGACGTGTCCCGGCGCCCGCGCGCGATCGTGCCGCGGCCGCCCAGAATCGCCCCGTGATCGGTCGTGATGATGACCTGGCAGTCCCACCGGGCCAGTTGCTTGCGCACCTTGTACAACGACGAGTGCAGGAACCACGACTTCATGAGCGTGCGGAAGGCCGCCTCGTCCGGGGCCATCTCCTTGAGGATCTCCGACTCCGATCGCCCGTGCACCAGATGGTCGAGGAAATTGTAGACCACCGACACAAGCGGCGTGTTGCGGTAGCTCTCGAGCTTGCGAGCGAGGTTTTCGCCCTCGGTAATCTCCAGAACCTTGATGTACTTGGGTTCGCTGTCGAAGCGCAGTCCCAGCTTTTCCAGCTGCCGGTCGAGGAGTTGCCGTTCGTTGCGATTGCGTGAGGCATCAGCCGAATCGAGCTGCCAGGCGTCCGGATACAACTCGGCAACCTCGTCGGGATACGCGCCCGCAAAGAGCGCGTTGCGCGAAAAAGGCGTGGCCGTGGGCAGAATGGAGTAATACAGGTCGCGCTCCACCGAGAAGTCCTCAGCGACCAGGGGCTCGAGTGCAAGCCACTGATCGAATCGCATGCAGTCGATGACGAGGAAGAAGACCTGCTTCTGCTGCTGCAGCCGCGGGAAGATGTACTTTTTGACCACGTCCACCGAGAGCGTCGGACGGTCGTCGTCGCTCGCGAGCCAGCCGGCATACTCCTTCTCCACGAAACGGGAGAACTCGAGATTCCAGTTCTTCCTGTGCTCGCGGTGCGTCTGCGCCAATCCGACACCGCGGTACACGTCGATGTCGAGGTCCCACTGGGACAGAAGGCGGTGCACCTCCATCCAGTCCTGCCAGCCGAGCCCCGCAGTCCGCAGGGCTTCCAGGCGCTGGAAGTCCTGGACGTACTGGCGCGAGAGATGATCTTCGCGGATCTTCCGCGTCTCGAGAAACCGCTTGGCCACCGACAGCACCTGCGATGGATTCACCGGCTTCACCAGGTAGTCATCGATCTTCTGGCCGATGGCCTGTTCCATCAGGCTCTCTTCCTCGGACTTGGTGACCATGATGACCGGCAGGTTGGGCCGCAGCTCCTTGATCTTTTCGAGCGTCGCCAGGCCATCCATGCCGGGCATCATTTCATCCAGGAAGACCAGGTCGAAATCGGATCGTTTCACCCGTTCCAGCGCGTCGTGCCCCGACGGAACCCCCACGACCTCGTAGCCGCGTCCCTCGAGAAACAGAAGGTGCGGTTTGAGCACCTCGATCTCGTCGTCCACCCAGAGGATTCTACCCTTTTGCATATACGATCACTCTCTCCATGAGATGGCCGGCAATCTAGGGCACACGTGGACAGGGCGCCAGTGCCGGCTCGCGAAGACCCTTCAGGTTGCGACCGGCAGAGTCAACGCGAAGGTGGTTCCCGAACCGGGCGTACTGGTCTCGACCCAGATGCGGCCGCCGTGGTACTCCTCGACGATGCGCCGAGCCAGGGTCAATCCCAGCCCCCAGCCCCTGCGCTTGGTTGAGAAACCGGGTTTGAACACGTGCTTGAGGTCGACGGCGGCGACTCCCTTGCCGTTGTCCGAGACCGTCACCTGGACGTGGTCTCCTGCGATCTCGCAGCGCAGAACGACCCGGCCGGTTTTGGGGTCCACGGCTTCCAGCGCGTTTTTTACCAGGTTTTCGATTACCCAGCCGAACAGCTCCGGGTTGAGCAACACGTACGGCACGCGCCCGAATACACCCTCGAGCACGACGCCTTTGCCCTGGTGCGGAAGCCGTTGGCGGTAGTAGTAGAGCACCTCCTCGCACAAGGACACCAGGTCCGCCGGACGCCGGTCGGGGACGGAACCGATCTGGCCGAAGCGGTTGGCCACACGCTGCAGGCGCATCACGTCCGATTCCATTCGATCGGCCACCTCCCGCGGCGTAATGTCGGAGCCCTCCCTGAGCAGATGAAGCCAGCCCATCAGTGACGAGATGGGCGTGCCGAGCTGGTGTGCCGCCTCCTTGGCCATACCGACCCAGATGTAGTTTTGTTCACTCTCCTTGATATTGCGAAAACCAAAGAAGGCCACGCCGAAAAAAACCGTCACCAGCGCGACTTCGATGATGGGAATCCAGCGGAGTCGGCTGACGAGGGGCGGATCGTCATAGAAAAAGTAGTTGATCACCTGACCCTGGTAGGTGACGGGCACGGCACCCTGCGCGGACTCCATGGCGAGTATCCGCCGGCTGACCTGGTCGCGCGCCTCCTGCGTGGAGGCGGTGTCGGGAATACCCGGAAGGTTCCGCCAGTAGAGC
>JAUVRN010000393.1 GCA_030597645.1 Candidatus Zixiibacteriota bacterium | reverse complement strand
CGATCCCGGTCCGCCGCCCCCGTGGGGGGTCGAAAAGGTCTTGTGCAGGTTGAAGTGGCAGAGATCGAAGCCCATATCACCGGGCCGCGAGATGCCGAGCAGCGCATTGAGATTGGCCCCGTCCATGTAGAGCAGGCTCCCGGCGCCGTGCACGGCGGCGGCGATCTGGGTGATCTGCGTTTCGCACAACCCGAGCGTGTTGGGGTTGGTGAGCATGAAGCACGCGGTTCGATCCGATAACCGCGCCCGCAACCCATCGAGATCGACCAGCCCGTTGTCTGCGGACGGCAGGGTAATGACGTCATATCCGGCCATGGCCGCGGATGCGGGGTTGGTGCCGTGTGCGGCATCGGGTACGAACACCTCGGTACGCTGTTTGTCGCCCCGGGCTTCGAAGTACGAACGCACCATCAACAGCGCCGCAAACTCGGACTGAGCGCCTGCCACGGGCGTGACCGAGACGGCATCCATGCCTGCGATCCGAGCGAGCAGGTCGCAGAGCTGCCAGATCAACTCCAGGGCGCCCTGCACGGTCTCTTCGGGCTGCAGGGGATGGAGCTGCGCGAAGCCGGCCAGCGAGGCGGTCTCCTCGTTGATCTTGGGATTGTATTTCATCGTACAGGAGCCGAGCGGATACATCCCGCGATCGATGTGATGGTTGAGTGTCGACAGCCGGGTAAAGTGACGGATCACCCCGGGCTCCGACACCTCCGGCAATTCGGCCGGTGCGCGCCGCATCATGCGTGCCGGTATCAGCGTCTCTTCGGTTTGCACCGGCACGTCGCACTCGGGTAGCAGCACACCCTGTCGCCCGTCGGACGACAGCTCGAAGATGGTTGGCTCGAAGACCTTCGATTGGTTGGACGTCAGCTCATTCATGGGTCGGGATATCGCCTCAGTAGCCCTTTTCCTTGTTGTCGTCGATCTGTATGTGCACCCAGTCCACTTCGCCCGATTCAGGGTATTGCTTCACGAAGGCCTCGTACAGCACGAGAGCTTTGGCGTACTTCTCCTGCTTGGCGTAGATGTAGGGCACCCAGGTCCCGGCGTCCTCGGCCAGTGGACTCTCGGGATACCGTTCGATCAGCGCCGCGAAGCGAGCGGCCGCAGTGTCGTAGCGCTTTTCGCCGCCGCCGTACGCCACACGCGCCAGGCTGTGCAGAATCGTGTCCGCACGCTTGCTCTGGTTGGACGGGTCGGCCTGCAGCACGGCTACATAGCACGACTCGGCTTCGTGATCACGGCCCCGGTACTGGTACTTCTCCGCAATCTGCATGAGCAAAGAGAGGCTGTCGGAATGCGCGGCGAATCGCGCCCTGAGGTCGTCCAGGGTCCCGCGACCAGCCATGTAATCTGCAATGGTCTCCAGGAAGTCTGGCGGCGTAGCAAATCTCGCAATGCGGTCGATCTCCGAACCATCGGATGTCATCAGGATGAGGGTTGGGTACCCGCGAATGCCCCACTGTTTGGACATCAGCGTGTCTTCCCAGCCGTTGACCTTGGCAAATACCACCTTATCCTGCAGCGCCTGCACACCCGAGTCGGGCCACGTGCTCGCGTCCAGCGAGTCGCACCAGTGTCAGCCGGGCCTCCAAAACGCGGCCAGGATCAGCTTGTCCTGATCGATCGCAAGCTGCTGCGCTTCGGCAAATACGGTGTAAAACATCCCATCCCGGGTCTCGGGATAGAGCTGCGTCTCCGTGCAGGCCGCCATCATGGCTGCGGCCGCTATAACGATGAACCATCGTGTTCTCATGCGCATCACCACGCCCCCATGTCCTTTGTTGTCTCCGTGTTCGGACGGCTCAGCCCGCGGACAGGCTTGCTCCGGCCGTTTCTTCACCGGTTGTACTGTCGCTCAACTCCGGTGCGCTCTGCCGCTCCATCTGCCTGGCCAGCGCTTCCGCGATGGCCGCCCGGGCTTCGAAGAAGCGCAGGCCATCGGTGTACCGATCCATCTGCTCGCGCGTGCGTTTCTCCGTCACGGCTACCAGCAGACCCCCGCGCCATGAATTCTGCAGGCGGCCCAGATCGACTCCGGCAAGTATGCCTTCCTTGCCGAGCCGACGGATCAGCGTCGCCGGCGAAGTGGGTGTTTCGAGCACGAACTCCTTGAAGAAGGGACCGGGGTAGCGTAGGCGAAAGCCGGTGAGGCCAGACAGGTTTTCTGCCAGATAGTGCGCCTTCTGCAGGCACAGACGAGCCGTCCGCACCAGTCCCTGTTTGCCCATCAGGGAGAGGTACACGGTCGCCGCCAGAGCACAGAGACCCTGGTTCGTGCAGATGTTGCTGGTGGCCCGTTCGCGGCGAATGTGTTGCTCGCGTGTCTGCAACGTCATGACGAAGGCACGTCGGCCCTGCCCGTCCTCGGTTAGCCCGATGAGGCGGCCGGGCAGCCGGCGCATCAGCTCATGGCGCGCGGCGAAAAAGCCCAGGTAGGGTCCTCCGAAGCTCAGAGCCAGGCCCAGCGACTGGCCCTCACCCACCACGATATCGGCGTTTTGTTTGCCTGGCGCCTCGAGCAGGCCCAGTGCGATCGGATCGACACAGACGATGAGCAGGGCACCCCGTGCATGGGCCGCCTCGGCCAGAGCCTCGATGTCTTCGATCTGGCCGAAGACGTTGGGTTGGCTGACCAGTACACAGCCCGGTTTTCGGCCCAGCCTCGAGGTGACTTCCGCGGGATCCGTGATGCCATCGGGTGTCTTCACGACGCGTGGCTTCAGGCGGTGGCCGGACAGGTAGGTGGTCATCACGGCCCGCGTGCTCGGGTGTACCGCCTCGGAGACGACGACCTGCCTGCCGCCGGTTTCGGCCAGGGCCACGAGCGCGGCCTCGGCGCTGGCCGTCGCGCCATCGTAGAGCGACGCGTTGGCCACAGGCAGGCCGACCAGTCTTGCGATGGCGGTCTGAAACTCGAAAATAGCCTGCAGGGTCCCCTGGGATACCTCGGCCTGATACGGCGTGTAGGCTGTGGCGAATTCGCTGCGTTGAGTAATGTGGGAGACAGCCGCAGGGATGAAGTGGTCATAGGCACCACCGCCCAGGAAGCTGATCATCTGGCCGGT
>JAUVRN010000358.1 GCA_030597645.1 Candidatus Zixiibacteriota bacterium | reverse complement strand
GGAGTCGGTCTTTGTTGCTTTGGACGGCGGCTTGTCCTTGCTCGCGTCCTTCTTGTAGCTGTCGCTGCGGTAGTCCGTGATGTAGAAGCCCTTACCCTTGAAGATCAAGCCTCCGCCACCGGTTATGACCCGCTGCGGCTTGCCGCCGCAACGGGGGCATTGGTCGAGAGGATCTTCGGTGATAAGCTGGAATTCTTCGAATTCGTGGTCGCATTGGGTGCAGCGATACTGATACGTCGGCATCCGGGTATCCTGTTCAGGCGAGGAGTTGCTTCAACCCGCGCGCAAAGCGCATCACGGCTTCGGTGAGGACGTCTTCGGCTGCCGCGTAGGAGAGACGGAGAAAGCCGGGTGCTCCGAATCCTTCCCCGGGAACCAGTGCGATCTCCTCGTGCTCGAGCAGAAATTCACACAGGTCCGAGGACGTCCCCACGGTCGTGCCCGCCGGCGTCTTGCGACCCAGGTAGCTGCGAACGTCTATGAAGAAGTAAAAGGCGCCCTCCGGCATGGGACAGGCGATGCCGGGGATCTTCTCGAGTTCGGAGTAGATCCGGTCACGCCGTTCCCTGAAGGACGCGGTCATCTGTACCACGGCCTCCTGCGGGCCGGTGGCGGCAGCCAGGGCAGCATATTGGGAAACACTCGACGCGTTGGAGGTGGTCTGACCCAGCATCCGCGTGCAGGCCCTCGCCAGGTCAGCCGTTCCGACGAGATAGCCCAGGCGCCAGCCTGTCATGGCATAGGCCTTGGAGAAGCCGTCGCACAAAATCGTACCGTCGAGGCCGCGGGGATCCGCCGTGAGCATCGAGCAGTACGGATCGGTTCCGAAGCGCTGCTCGGCATAGATCTCGTCGCTGATGATCCAGAGCCCGCGCCCGGCGGCCCAGCCGGCCAGTTCGCACGTTTCCTCGGGGCTGTACACGGCACCGGTGGGGTTGGACGGTGAATTGAAGATCAGGCCTCGGGTCCTGTCGGTGCACGCGGCCTCGAGGTCGGCCACGGTGACTTTGTAGTCCTGGTCGGGACCGGCCCACACCGTGGTTTGCCTGCCTCCCGTCATGCCGACCATGGAGGGATAGCTGACCCAGTACGGCGCGGGTACCAGGACCTCGTCACCGGGATTGACCCGTGCGGCCAGGCTCACGTATAGCGCGAATTTCGCCCCGGCCGTGATAACCACCTGCTCGGGTTTGATTTCGTAGCCCGCACGATTCGCCACCCGTTTCGCGACGGCTTCGCGCAGTTCGGGCACACCGGCAGCAGGCGTGTAGCGTGTTTTGCCCTCGTCGATCGCGCGCTTGGCTGCCTCCCGGATGTGTTCTGGTGTATCGAAGTCGGGCTCACCGGCCGCGAGGTTGAGCACGTCTCGTCCGTCTCTCCGCATGGCCATGGCCCTGGCGGACAGGGTCATCGTGGGCGAGCTTTCCACCGCCTCGATCCAGTGCGAAAGCTGCAGTCCGTCCTGCAAGGCGGTCCCGGTCATGTCGTCTGCCCCGCCCTTCCCATCAACAGCGCGCAGGCGCTGACCAGTTCGATGTCCTCAGCCGTGCACCCGCGTGAAAGATCCATCATCGGTTTGTCCAGCCCCTGGAGCAGCGGCCCCAGCGCGGTCGCACCGCCAAAACGCTCCACCAGTTTGTAGCCGATGTTGCCTGCATCGAGATTGGGATACACAAGCACGTTGGCTTGGCCCGCCACAGCAGAATCGGGTGCCTTGCGCCGGCCCACGTCCGGTACTATGGCCGCGTCCAGCTGCAGCTCTCCGTCGAATTGGAAGTCCACGAGCCGGTCCTTGAGGATCCCTATGGCGGCCCGGACTTTGTCGACGCTGTCGGACGAGGCGGATCCGAGCGTGGAAAACGAGAGCATGGCCACGCGCGGCTCTTCCCCGGTAAGACCTGCAAAGGTCGAGGCCGACGCCTCGGTGATGTCCGCGAGTTGCTCGGCGGTGGGGTCGGGAACCACGCCGGAATCGGCGAAGAGGAACGGGGCATTGATTCGCCCGCCGAACGTGGGGATGACCATCAGAAACGCGCCGGAGATGGTCGTGATGCCCTGGCGCATCCCGATGCCGTGTAGGGCCGCACGGATCACATCGGCCGTGGTGTGGACGGCACCGCCGACGCATGCGTCGGCCTCGCCGGCCGCAACCAGGAGCGCGCCATAGTAGAGAGGCTGCACCACGGTGTCGAACGCCTCCTCTTTACTCATGCCTCGCTCTGCCCGCCTGGCGTAGAGGATGTCCGCCAGCCGCTGCCGCCGCTCGTCACTCACCGGATCGATGATGTCGACCGCCTGCGTGGACAATCTCGCCGACCTGCACGCTTCTTCCACGCCCCGACGATCGCCGATCAGCATCGGTCGTGCCGTACCCTGTGCATGTAGCTTCTTGGCCGCCGCCACACTTCTCGGTTCCGTGCCTTCGGGCAAAGCCACACGGCCTTTCAGACGGGCCGCGCGGTCCCGCAACTGCCCCAGCAGATTCAGCCCCGCCATCTCACTTCCCCTTCTCATCACCGACCAGTTCGGCATGGATGAAGTCATCGATCTCTCCGTCCGTGACGCTCTGTACCTTGGGCGTCTCGCAGCCGGTTCGATGGTCCTTGACCATGGTGTACGGATGAAACACATAGCTGCGAATTTGACTGCCCCATTCGATCTTCTTCTTCGATTTTTCCAGGATGGAACGCTTTTCCGCCTCTTCCCGTAGCTTCATTGCGTAGAGTCTGGCTCTCAGTACCCGCATGGCCGAGGCCCGGTTTTTGTGCTGCGAGCGCTCCGACTGGCACTGTACCACGATACCCGACGGCTCGTGCGTAATCCGCACGGCCGAGGACGTTTTGTTGACATGTTGTCCGCCCGCTCCGGACGCGCGATAGGTGTCGACGCGCAGATCGTTCTCGTTGATCTCGATTTCCACGTCGTCATCGGCCTCGGGATAGACGAACACCGAGGCGAAGGACGTGTGCCGTCGCTTGTTGGCGTCATACGGGGATATGCGCACGAGGCGATGAACGCCCGATTCGTTCTTGAGAAACCCGTACGCGTACTCGCCTTTGATCTCCACGGCTGCCGACTTGATGCCGGCCTCGTCTCCCGTCTGGAAATCGATTACGTCCGACGCGAAGCCCCTGCGCTCGATCCATCGCTGATACATCCGCCACAGCATCTCCGCCCAGTCCTGCGACTCGGTACCACCGGCTCCGGGATGAATATCAACGAGTGCCGGTCGCACATCGTCCGGGTCGCCCAGCAACAGCCGGACTTCGTAGGCATCG
>JAUVRN010000228.1 GCA_030597645.1 Candidatus Zixiibacteriota bacterium | reverse complement strand
CTTTCTTGAGCGACACCACGGCGCCGTCACCCATGCCGAACAGTTCGTGCGCGATGTCGAGCAGCGAGGTCTCGGCATATTCCTCTTCCCGGCACTTGATGAAGTAGCAGTTCTCGGCAAATCTCGCGGCGTCGAAAATGATCGGCTTGTTGAATTTCTCCGCCACCCGGCGCACGGCGCGAACGTTGGCCATGGACACCGGCTGTCCGCCAACGGAGTTGTTGGTGATGGTGATGATGATGAACGGCACGCGCTGGGCATCCTCGTGCAGCACATCCTCCAGGGCCTGAATGTTCATATTGCCCTTGAAGGGCTCTTCGGTCTCGATTTCGGCGGCTTCGGGGACCTGCAGATCGACGGCCCGGGCGCCGCGGGCCTCGATGTTGGCGCGCGTCGTGTCGAAATGCGTGTTGGCGGGCACGACCATGCCCTTTTCCACCAGCGTGCCGAAGAGAATGTGCTCGGCCGCGCGGCCCTGGTGCACGGCAATGACATTGTCGTACCCGAATATCGACTTTACGGCCGCCTCGAACCGCACGTAGCTGCGGCTGCCGGCATAGGCTTCATCGCCCTGCACGATGCCCGACCACTGCGCCTGCGATTGCGACCCGGTACCCGAGTCGGTCAGGAGGTCGATGTACACGTCCCGGGCCAGGAGCTGAAACAGATTGAAGTGAGCGTCCTTGAGCCGTGCCTCGCGCAGATCGGGCGAAAGCAAATGAATCGGCTCGACCACTGTGATCTTATATGGTTCAGGCTGCATAGTCGGTGCCCCCCGCCAGTACACCGGACGCGACGGTCGTAAGCTGAAAATCCGGCTCGATGCGTCCGATGACGATATCCCGATGGTTCCTGACGTCCGGCCGTACCCAATCGGCCAGCGCCGTTCCCTCCACACGCTTCAACAATCCCAGTTGCCTGAGTACTTCCACGACGACCGGTACCAGGGCGCGCGTATTGCCGTCGGCGATCTTGACCGCGATACCGAGACCCGCACTGCGGACACCGATACCCTTGATCGCCTCACCACCCACCTTGGACACCCAGTCGCCGGCGCCCGTCTCCATGATGGCGAGAGCACCTCGACCCGTTCCCGAGACCATGTGCGGATGCGATGTCATGGCGTCGTAGATGATCCCGGGCGCCTCACCATACGTGGCATCATCGTCGCTCCGGGTCAATCGTCCAAACGCGCGCGCCAGGCCCGAGAGGGGTAGCGCAAAATTGGGTGCGCTGCACCCGTCGATCCCCATCTCGATCTGCGCCTCCGGGACGTTCGTAAAATCAGAAACCGCCTTGCGGATCTCGCGCTGGATGGGATGCTCGAAATCGATGTAGTTCTCGCACGACACGCCCATCAACTCACAAAAGGCGAGCATCCCGGCGTGTTTGCCGGAACAGTTGTTGAGGACGGGTGAAAGGTCGGCCTTGCCCACGACCTGCTTTTCGCCCGTCCGCATGGCGTGCGGAATGTGCGAACCACACAGCAGGTCGGACTCGTCCCGGCCGGCTTTCTTGAGAATCGAGCGCACGGCGGCCTCGTGCACGGCTTCGCCGGAGTGACTCGCACAGATGACGGCGACTTCCTCGGTCGTGAGCCCGAAGCGTACGTGACCCCCGCGCGCCACGAAAGGCATGGCCTGAAACGGCTTGCAGGCGGATCGGGTGAAGAGGACGCGCTCCGGATCGCCGGCTGAGGCGATGACCTGTCCCGCCCGATCCACCACGGCCACGGCGCCATAATGGACACTCTCGACCGTGTCTCCCCGCGTCACGTTGGCTAAGGGTATGAAACTCATGGTGTGTCGCCCATCGGGTAAAAGGTACGGCAAAACGCTCCGGAGAGCAAAAGCGAAAGGAGTTTAGGTTCCGTGCTATGCAGGCTATCCCCGTCCCGGCGGGGGCTTCATGTGTGGCGAGGTTTTCCTCAGGGACGCCAGAATCGAGATCAGGATCACGGCGCCGACCACACCCAGCGAAACGCCGATGGGGATGTGGTAGAGATCGGCGATCACCATCTTGATCCCTACGAATGTCAGTACGACGGCCAGCCCGGTCTTGAGGTACACGAACCGGTCCATGACCCCTGAGAGCAGGAAGAACATCGACCGCAGGCCGAGAATGGCGAAGATGTTGGACGTGTACACAATCAAAGGATCGCGTGTGATGGCGAAGATGGCTGGGATGCTGTCGAGCGCAAACACGACGTCGGTCGTCTCGATCATCACGAGCACGGCCAACAGCGGCGTGGCGACCTTCTTCCCATTCTCCATGGCAAAGAACTTCTTGCCGTGATAATTCTTGCCGATGGGAATGATCTTCCCGAGCCACCGGAGCACAGGATTGCGCTCCGGGTGGATCTCCTCATCTCCGTGCCGGAACATCTTGTACCCGGTAAAGATGAGAAAGCCACCGAACACATAGATCAACCAGTGGAACCGCTGCAGCAGCAGGATCCCCGCAAAGATCATGAACGCACGCATGAACAGTGCGCCCAGCACGCCCCAGAACAGTACACGGTGCTGCGTCTTCTTGGGCACCGAGAAGTACCGCAGTATGACCAGAAACACGAAAATGTTGTCCACCGACAGCGACAACTCGATGAGATAGCCGGTCGTGAATTCCAGCGCCCTGGCCTCGCCAATCTGGAAGAACAGAAAGACGTTGAACAACAGCGCCAGCGTGATCCAGGTGGAGGTCCACGCCGCCGCTTCCTTGAGGCTGATCTCGTGCTCGCTCCTGTGAAAGACGCCGAGATCGAGTGCCAGCATGAGCACGACGAAGGCGTTGAAACCAACCCACCACCAGAGTGAGCCGAAAGAGAGGTCCACCATTGCGGGCGAACTTAGTCGTCGCACGTCCCAGGCGCAATTGTAACCGGCTGTACACCAAGCGGATTGGCCCTTTTTTCTTGACCGTCACGGGAATAAGATCATATCATGCTTGGTCAAGCTTGCCGGGTTTCATGCCCGGCTTTGCACAGGACTACACGCTTTGAACCACAAGAGACGCGCAGGATACGAAGAGGGCTCGCTCCCATACGGCCGCATATGTGTCAGGCTCGGGCTGACGCCCAACGTGCTGACCGGTGTGTCCCTGTTGGTGGGTGTCAGCGCCGGCATATTCTTCTGGCAGAAGCACTGGTACCTGGGCATCATCGCCATGTTGTTGTCGGCCTTTACCGATATGCTGGACGGGGCCACGGCACGCGCCGCCGGCACCGGCACGCGCTTCGGCAGCGTGCTGGATCGCGTGAGCGACCGATTCGGTGAGTTCTTCATTCTCACCGGCATCCTGCTGTCGGGCACGGTGGAACCCGGCTGGGTGCTGTTCGCGCAGTTCGGTGTCTTGATCGCCTCGTACACCCGCTCCGCGGCGGAGTCCGTGGGTGGGCTGGACAACTGCGCGGTGGGCATGGCCGGCCGGCTGGAGAAATTCATGCTGATCATCGCAGGGGCGGCCGGCGAGTGGTTGCTGCCCGGGTACTCCCTGCTGATGTACGCCGTCATCGGGGTCGGACTCATCTCCACCGGGACTGCACTGCAACGCCTGGTGTACACGTACAAACACGCTCGGTCCGAGGACGGACAATGATCTACGCATTCGGCAACCCGGTATACGACGAGATTACGACCCCCCGTGTGCGTACGGACGGACGCGTGCTCTCGGGGTGCTCCACCAACTTCGCGCTGGCCCTGGCGCGCCTGGGTGAGCAGGTGACGCTGGTCGGCACGATCGGCAAGGATCACATGTCCGAGTTCGAACACGCCATGAAGGACCTTGGCATCGCCACCGTGATGTCGGAGGCCAACGAAACCGGCGGCTTCGCGCTCCACTACTACGATGACATGGGCAATCGCACGCTCGACGTGCTGGGCCGTGCGGCCCCGATCGACTTTGTGCCTCCGGGCGTCCGCAAGGCACGGGCCGCGCTGATCGGCCCCATTCTGGGCGAGACAGACTTTGAGTTCATCCTCCGCCTGCGCCGCGAGACCGAAGGCATTCTGATGCTCGACCCGCAGGGCCTGCTGCGCACCGAGACCGGGGGAACGATCGAGCACATCAAACCAGACGGGATCGAGGAGATCATCGGCCTGTTCGACATCGTCAAGCCCAACGAGATGGATTGCCGGGTACTCACCGGCATCGATCCACGCGAAGACGCGGAGACCGCCGCCCGGGAGATATTCGGGTGGGGACCCCGGCTGGTGATCATCACGCTGGCCGAAGAGGGATCGGTCGTGTTCGACGGGCAGACGTTTACCCGCGTACCGGCCTATCCGGCCGATTGCGTAGACGCCACGGGTGCGGGCGACACGTACGCAGCCGGATTCCTCTTTGCGTACGTAGAGGGTCTGCCGCCGGACGAGTGCGCGCTCTGGGGCACAGCCACTGCGAGTGTGATGATTGAACATGTCGGGCCGGATTTTCCGCTGACGCGGGGACTGGCCGAGCAACGAGTAAAGAAACTG
>JAUVRN010000311.1 GCA_030597645.1 Candidatus Zixiibacteriota bacterium | reverse complement strand
GAACGTTTGAGTCTTACCCCAACAAGGACGTGGAGAAGTACGTGAAACCATTCGGGCTTCCCGACGAAGTGTCGTTCTACCGGGGGCTCCTTCGCTTTCCGGGCTACTGTAACAACATGCGGGCCATCGTTGCTCTGGGTCTCATGGAGTCGGAGGATGACCACGACCTCGCGACAAAAACCTATCGCCAGTTCATGGCATCGCTGGTGGACACGAGCGATGTGGCTAACGTGGAGCATGCTGTGGCCACATATCTCGGTGTCCACATCAACGCCGATATCATCCACAGCCTCAGGTGGCTCGGACTGTTCGACGACGCGCCCGTAGCCAGCGACCGTGGGGCCAACCTGGACGTGTTGCTGGACCGGATGCTGGCCAGAATGTCATACGAGCCGGACGAACGCGACATGATCCTCCTGCACGTCGACGTTCTGGCGGAGTTCCCCGGTGGCCGGCGCGAACGACGGCTGGCGACCATGCGTGTGGAGGGAATCCCTCACGGGGACTCGGCGATGTCACGTGCGGTGGCGCTGCCCGCCGCCATCGCGGCACGCATCGTTCTGGAGGGCGGGATAGCGGATACCGGATGCCGGATGCCACCGACGCTCCCGACGTTGTATCGACCCGCACTGGAAGACCTGGCCTCGTTCGGGTATACGTATGAGCGCAAGACGCTTGCCGTTTGAGAACGAGTGCTTCTAACTCACCACACTGGACGCTGCAAACAAGTGCATTGAAGCGTTCGATTTGAATAATTGGCGTCCCCAACGGGATTCGAACCCGTGCTGCCGCCGTGAAAGGGCGGTGTCCTAGACCGGGCTAGACGATAGGGACGCGGCCATATAGAACGCGCCTAATAAAGGTGCCCGGGCCGTCAAGTCAAATTCATTTACCGGCCGCTAAGCGGCCCGCCGAACCCGCCGACATACCCCATATAGAGTAAGGGGAACCCTCGGAGTCATGTTCAAGCTGTCCAGGATCTGGGCCGTCAACTGGCACGATCACACCATCGAAGTCGAGAACTGGTGGACTCCGGTCCTCTGGTGCGGTGAGTCGCTCAAGATCGACGGCGAGGTGGTGGACCGAAAGACCGGCTGGGGCAAAATATCAGAGGAGCTGGAGGGCTACATCCCAGAGGCTGGCAGCCGCCACGTGGTCAGAGCCCGCTTGGGTAGTGTGGATTCCGGGTTCCGGGCCGGTTGCCATATTCTGATCGACAACAAGCCCGTCGGTGGCGACCTCCAGAAGGAGCTCCTCTCCTGAGCCTGTTTGCGCCGGTCAACGGCCAGGCGCCCTTCTCCTTACAGACCCGTTTCGGTTTCACAATATTCGCCGTTTCCTCTCGCACTCATTGACTTGCGCAGCTTCGCCCTCTATTGTGGCGCCTTAATCGCCGATAGCGATCAGGATCATGACTGCCACTTCACAGCTGATACCGAGCGAGCCCGCAATCTTCGCCGCGCACGAGGTGCTTCGCCTCGGTGCCCGGCGCGAGAGTCTGGCGAGTGCGCTGGACACAATCGCAGCGACGCTGCACGCCGACTCCGCGCGCCTGTGGTGGCGTGTGCGCCCCGACTTCCCGCTGCAGCACTGGTCCACGGTTGGCGCTGAACCGCCCTCGGGCGATCACGGGCCCGATGTCGCCGGCATCTGGAAGCCGATCTGGACGGACGAGTTCCTCATGATCGATGCCGCTACTTCGGATCTGCCCGATGGAGCGGCGGCCATTCCGGAGGGATTGTCCGATGCCTGGGCCTTGATCCCATCTGGTAGCAGGGCGCGGGGTGCAGTGGTGCTCACGTGGCGCGAGCCCGGTGAACCCGTGTCGGAAACCGACCGGGAACTGCTGCGGGTTTCGCTGTCGGCGTTCACGGCGCAGCTGTGGTGGCGCGAGCGCTGGGCTCAGCGCAAGCTCGAGCGGGAACTGCTTGACGAGACCGGCCGCCTGCTGGCCAAGGCCTTCGAGCGCGACGAGGTGCTGGGACAGATATTCGAGCTTCTGGGACGGGTCGTGCGCTACGAAGCCGGCGGCATCTTTCTCGTCCACCCCGAGCAAGGTGACCTGGAGCACCTGACGCAGGTCGGCTACAAGGTGGAGAAGCTCGACCACGTGCATCTCAAGATCGGGCAGGGCCTGGTCGGGCACGTGGCCACCACCGGTGAGACCGTCAATGTGCGCGACGTGCGCGAGGATCCGCGCTACGTCAACGCCCGCGACGCTACCCGATCCGCGCTGGTCGTCCCCGTGGACGTGCGCGGCAAACTTCTGGGCGTGCTCAATCTCGAAAGCGACCGACTGGGTGCCTACGATCCCAACGACGAGTGGCTCGTCCGCGCGTTCGCGCAACAGGTGGCGATCGCCCTAGACCGCGCCGAGCTCTTCAAGAAGGAAGTTCAGGTACAGCGCCTGTCGGAGCAGTTGTCCGTGGCGCGTTCGATTCAACAGAGTTTTCTGCCCCAGAGGATGCCGGACATACCGGGGTACGACATTCACGGTGTCAACTATCCGTCCGAGCAGGTGGGCGGTGACTACTTCGACTTCGTGCCGATCGTGGAGGGACAGTGGGGGATCGCCATCGCGGACGTGTCGGGGAAGGGGATTCCCGCCGCGCTGATCATGGCCGGCTTCCGTGCGTCGCTGATTGCGGAGATCCGCAACAACTACGCCATCCGCACGATCCTCCGCAAAGTCAACAACGTGCTGCTGGAGATGACACCGCGGGACAATTTCGTCACCGCCTTCTACGGCGTGCTGGACGCCCGCAACCACGTCTTCACCTTTTCCAACGGCGGACACAATCCACCGCTATTGCTGAGACAAAACGGTGAAGTGGAACGCCTCAAAGAGGGCGGCCCACTGGTGGGTGTCATCGCCGACGCCAAGTACGAGGAGCGTCCCATCTGGCTGACGCCCGGCGATGTTCTCCTGCTGTACACCGACGGGGTCACCGAGGCCTCCGGAGCGGATGGCGAGGAGTTCGGCGAGGCGCGCCTGATCGAGCTGGTCGGGGCGTTGCGAGACCAGTCCGCAGCGGACATCTGCAACCGGGTCCACGAAGCGGTGAGAGGCTTCGCAGATCGGCGCGCCGCGGTGGACGATATCACCATGATCGCCATCAAGGTACTGGGTGTATGAAGAAGTTGGTGACGTTCGACCTCTGGGAGACACTCATCATCGATACGCCGGACGAGCGGGCGCAGAGGCGACTGCGGCGAATCGAGCTCGTACGCCGCGAGTTCGCGCGATTCGGGCTGTCGTACACCACGGATCAGATGATCGACGCGTACGACAGTAGCTGGGAGGACGTAAGGCCGCTGTGGGACAGGCGGCTGGACTGCGACATCGCCGACCAGATCACCGCTCTGCTCGGGCGCCTCGGAGCACCCGAGGACGCCCTGAGACCGGCCGATGCCGAGCAGGTTATCTCCGTGTTCATTCAACCGTTCTTCGAACTAAAGCCTCACTTTCTGGAGGGTGCCGCGACGACAGTGGACGCGGCCAGGAAGGCAGGCTTCACGATCGGCCTGATCTCCAACACGGGCCGCACGCCGGGCTGGGCTCTCAAGCAGTTTCTCGATGAGGCCGGCGTCGGGGCGATATTCGACTTCATGGTCTT
>JAUVRN010000354.1 GCA_030597645.1 Candidatus Zixiibacteriota bacterium | reverse complement strand
TGGGTTTTGCTGATCGTAGCTATGGGTGTGGCCGCGGGTTGCTCCTCCGGCATTGCCGTACAGTCCGCATATGATCCGGGCTATGACCGGTTCGCGGACCTCAAGACCTTCGAGTTGATGACGCCGGCGGACGATCCGGAGTTTCCGCAGTGGGCGCTCGAGCATGCGCAGTACATGGCGGGCAAGCTCCTCAAACATCTGAAATATGTCGAGGTGAACTCGGCGGACTCGGCGGACACGGCGGACTTTCTTGTGAACGTGCACGGTTCCAAGAATTCCTTTATCGATTCGACGGACTACGGCTATCAGGTGGACAAGTGGAGTGTGTCAGCCCGCTCGTGGGATCGGGAAAAGTATGAGTGGTTCATCACGGACGGATCGATCACGCTGGATATCGTGGACGCAAAGACCAATCAGCTGGTCTGGCGCAGCAGCGCAGACTCCGAGTATGGGGCGAGTTTGTCCCGCGGGCAGATCGAGCAAAAAATCGAACAATCCATGGCCAAGATGCTCAGGGAGTTTCCGCCCAAGACCAAGTAGCCGCGCGGCCGCAGCACATCTGAAAACGCCAAAGGGCGCCGACTCCCGTGTGGAGACCGGCGCCCTTTCTATTGGAGAAGATTCCGAGTCAGGCTACGGGCTCGGGCTCGGCGGCATGCTTGGACAGATAATCGGCGACCCCTTCGGCTGTGGCGGTCATCCCTTCTTCGCCCTGCTGCCAGTTGGCCGGGCAGACCTGTCCATGCTCTTCGGTGAATTTCAGCGCATCGAGCATGCGCAGGGCCTCGGGTACGCTGCGACCCAGCGAGAGGTCGTTGATGACGGCGTGCCGCATCACACCTTCCTTGTCGATCAGGAACAGCCCGCGCAGGGCGACGGACTCATCGTGCAGAATCCCGTAGCTTCGCGCGATGTTCTTGTTGAGATCGGCCACGAGCGGGTAACGGATCGGGCCGATACCACCCTTGTTCACCGGCGTGTTCTTCCACGCCAGATGCGTATAGGCCGAGTCGACGGATACGCCTACGACCTCGGCATTACGGGACCGGAACTCGTCCAGCATCTTGTCGAACGCGATGATCTCCGACGGGCAGACGAAGGTGAAATCCAGCGGATAAAAGAAGAGAACTACGTACTTCCCCCGAAGTGAGCTCAGGCTGAACTCGGGTGCGATGCGATCATCACCCATCACCGCCTCGGCGGTGAAATCCGGGGCCTCTGAGGCAACTAGAAACGACATAGAGATTGCTCCTTAGGATGGCCCGCAGACAGCGGACCGTTGTGCTATAGTGTTCATCGGGGATGGTCGGGACGGCCGCTCGGGATCGATGGGCTGGTGCGTTGTGTCTCCGGGCCCTTCGGACCTGGACCTCCACCGCTGGGCCCCTCCCGGAAACGGTTTGGCCTTCCCACTCCGGCCTCGAGGCACGCTCGGTGCTCGCCGGAGTCCCCGTTTTCGTCTTGTCCTACGCGCTTATTTTATCGAGGGGCGCGTCCAAAGTCAAGCGGGCAGCCTTCTGACTCGGGACACTAGTCGCGGTAGATGCCCACGACCGGTTCACCATCCTGCTTGAGGTAGCCACGGTACATGCCTTCGGTGTTGAACGAGAATGCGACGTTCCCTGCGTGATCCATGGCCACTACGCCACCGGTACCGCCCAGCTCCGTCAGCGTGGTCTGGATCGCCTCGTCAACGGCCTGCTGCACCGTCATCCCTTTGTACGCCATCAGTGCCGACACGTCATGCGTCACGGCTGCACGGATGAAGTACTCGCCGTGACCCGTCGCGGACACCCCGCACGTGCGGTTGTCGGCATAGGTCCCGGCGCCGATGATGGGTGAATCGCCCACGCGTCCCCAGCGATTGTTGGTGCGCCCGCCGGTGGATGTACCTGCCGCGAGGTTGCCATACCGGTCCAGGGCAACGGCTCCCACGGTACCGCCGCCCACGGTACCGCCGCCCGGCGCCGACTCCTTCTCTTTCTCTTTGGCTTTCTGCAGGGCTTTCCATCGACGCTCGGTGTAGAAGTAATCGGCGTCTTCAAACTCGATGCCCTGCTCTCGCGCGAACTCCGCGGCGCCTGCACCGACCAGCAGTACATGAGGGGAGTGCTCCAACACGGCGCGCGCTAGTTTGATGGGGTTCTTTACCAGTTCAACGGCCGCTACCGCACCGGCCTGAAGGTCGGCACCGTTCATAATGGAGGCGTCCAACTCGTTGGTCCCGGCACTGGTAAACACCGCACCCTTACCGGCGTTGAACAGCGGTGAATCCTCCATCGTCATCAGCGTGGCTACCACGGCGTCCACGGCTGTACCGCCCTGGGCGAGAACGGAATCACCCGTGCGGAGCGCGCGTGTGAGGGCATCTCTGTAGGTCCGCTCCCGCTCGGGCGTCAGGTTCTTCCTGGTAATGGTCCCGGCTCCGCCGTGGATCGCGATGGCGTGACGTGCATCCTGAGACATGGCGGAGGGCGTCATCAAACCCATCCAGATCAGGAGGCCAGATCCTCCAACAGCCAACGCGCGTCTCATAGGGTGCTCCATTCTGATGCACCGCACCAAAGGCGTGTTTCGACAGTATTACTCAGGCAGGTTCGGTCTTTCGCCGAGACTGGATTCTTGCGAGAGCGACTCCAGAAATACCAGCAGATCCGCGATCTCAGTATCTGAGAGATCCCTTGGTTTGATCTTCTCATCAAGGAGTGGATTCTTGATCCCGCCGCTGACCATGAGCCGTACGGCCTCTTCGAGCGTGGCCACCGAGCCGTTGTGAAAATAGGGAGCCGACTTCGCGATGTCACGCAACGTGGGGGTCTTGAACGCGCCACGATTCTGCTCGAGCTCGGTCACTTTGAATCGTCCGAGGTCGTAGTCCTCCACATCCATACCGATGCCGACGTTGTGGAACTGCTGATCCGTGAGCAGCGCACCCGAATGGCATGACGCACACTCGGCCTTCTTGAAGACCTCGTAGCCGCGTTTGGTGGACTCGTCCACCGCACTGGAGTCGCCCTTCTGCCACCGATCCCACGGTGTGTCGTCGCTGATGATGGTGCGCATGTAGGTGGCCAGGGCCATGGGGAGACTGGCCACGGTAGCCTCCCCGCCGAATACCTGCTGGAACTGCGTGCGGTAGCCCTCGATGCCGTTGATCACCGCGACGACGGAGTCCACGTTCTTCGCGCCCATGTTGCCGCCGGTCCAGGCGGCTTTGGCCTGTTTCTCCAGCGAATTGGCGCGGCCGTCCCAGTAAAACTCGGAGTGGTAGCCAATGTTCCACAGGGTGGGGGAGCTGCGCGTCAGTTTCTTTTCATAT
>JAUVRN010000007.1 GCA_030597645.1 Candidatus Zixiibacteriota bacterium | reverse complement strand
GGACAACGTGACGATCACGGCGGAGTTGATTACGCCGATTGCCATGGAGAAGGAGTTGCGATTTGCGATTCGCGAAGGTGGCCGCACGGTCGGTGCCGGCGTGATCGCGGATATTCTCGAATAGAGCCGCACGCCTGCGGCACAGCCGCGGCGGCACCACGGAGTGGAAGAAGGCATGAGTCAAAAAATCCGAATCAAGCTCAAGGCGTACGAGCACCACGCGCTGGACAAGTCGACCCGCGAAATCACGCGGACCGTCAAACGCACCGGGGCACGCATGGTCGGGCCGATCCCGTTGCCGACCAAGCGCTCGGTCTACACCGTGCTTCGCTCGCCCCACGTCGATAAGAAGTCGCGCGAGCAGTTCGAGACCCGCATCCACAAGCGGCTGGTGGATATCTACTACGAGCCCAACCAGCAGGTGGTGGACGCCCTGATGAAGCTCGATCTGCCCGCCGGTGTGGACGTCGAGATCAAGAGCTAGCAGGGTGCGGGATGCCGCCTGGGGAGGCCGCAAAAGGCCCTCCGTCGGGGGGCCAGAGGGGGCGGAAAAAGCCCTTGCACCTGGCTTAAAAGATTGTAACTTAGCCGTTTCCGTAATTTGGGGATAATCGATCTGATGCGTGAATTGATCGGCCGCAAGGTGGGGATGACCCGCCTTTGTGACGAAGATGGGACCGATGTGCCCGTGACCGTAATCGCGGCAGGGCCGTGCGTCGTGGTGACACGGCGTACGCAGGATCGCGACGGTCACGAAGCGCTGGCCGTGGGTTTTGAAGTGGCCCGTCCACGAGGAGTGACCAAGCCGCGTGCAGGTCAGTTCGCCGCGGCGGGCGTCAAGCCGACGCGCGTGCTCGCCGAGGTGCCGGTACCGCCGGGCTTCGAGGGCAAAGAGGGCGACACGCTCACCGTGGACATGTTCCGGGTGGGTGAGCACGTCGATGTGTCCGGGGTGTCGATTGGCAAGGGTTGGCAGGGTGTCATGCGCCGCCACCACTTCCGTGGCGTCGGCGGCGCCACGCACGGCCAGTCGAACCGACTCCGTGCGCCCGGTTCTATCGGACAGTCGTCGTACCCGTCGCGCGTGTTCAAGGGCATGCGCATGGCCGGCCGCATGGGCGGTCGCAAGACCACGATCAAGAATCTGACGGTGGTGCAGGTGGACACAGAGAAGTCTCTGCTGCTGGTCAAAGGGGCTGTGCCGGGCAAGGGTGGCAGTCTGTTGCGAATTCGAGGGATGTAGCATGGCACAGGCACGTGTAGTCGATCTCCAGGGAAAGGAGATCCGTAAAATCGACCTGCCGGCGGCGCTGTTCGACCTGGAGCCCCGTCCTTTTGTCGTGCACCAGTATGTGAAGATGTACCTGGCCAATCAGCGGCAGGGTACGCATTCCACGCTCAACCGTTCGCGTATGGAGGGGGGCGGCGCCAAGCCGTTCCGTCAGAAGGGCACCGGCCGCGCCCGACAGGGCACCAATATTTCGCCGCTCATGCCGGGCGGCGCCCGGGCGTTCGGTCCGACTCCCCGGGACTATCGACAGAGCATGCCCAAGCAAATGCGGCGCCTCGCACTGCGCTCTTGCCTGGCCGATCTCGCCCGGGATGACAAGGTCGTTGTACTCGATGCCGGTGAATTCGAGGCGCCCAGAACGAAGACCGTGGCATCGTTTCTCGACCGCATCGGCCTGTCGTCGCAGCGTACCCTCATTCTCAGCGAAGGCCGCGAACCCAATTTTGCGCTGTCGTGTCGCAACCTCCCGAAGGTCTCCTACAAGCGGGCGATCAACGTCAACCCCTACGACCTGGTGCAGTGTGATACGGTCGTCTTCACCAAGCAGGGTCTCGCGAGGGTCGAGGAGGTGTTCAAGTGAACCCCGACCCGCGTGATCTCATCAAGCATTATCTGACCACCGAGAAGAACACGATTCTCAAAGAGCGCCACAACGTGTACGTGTTCGAGGTGGTCCGACGCGCCAACAAGCAGGAGATCCGCTCGGCGATTGAGCAGATATTCCACGTGCAGGTGACGGACGTGAATATGTCGGTTTCGGCACGCAAGCCCAAACGGCTCGGTCGGTTCCAGGGGTACCGCCCGAGCTACAAGAAAGCCTACGTGAAGCTCAAGGAAGGCGACCAGATCGAGGTCTTCGAGAACGTATAGACGCATGGGAATTCGAAAGTACAAGCCGATCACACCGGGTCGCCGGCATCAGACCTGTTCGACCTTTGAAGAGATCACCCGGTCTACGCCGGAGAAGTCTCTGCTGGCGCCACTGAGCAAGTCCGGCGGGCGCAACAACCAGGGGCGTATTACCGCGGATCATCGTGGCGGAGGGCACAAGCGGCACTACCGCATCGTTGACTTCAAGCGCGACAAGCACGGCGTGCCGGCCCGTGTCGCGCAGGTGGAGTACGATCCCAATCGCTCTGCGCGGATCGCTCTGCTGCATTATGTCGACGGCGAAAAGCGCTATATCCTGGCCCCCATCGGCCTGAACCGTGGTGATATGGTGGCCGCCGGAGAAGAGGTCGAAATCCGGCCGGGCAATGCGCTTCCGATCCGACGGATCCCATTTGGTACGCCCATCCACAACGTCGAGCTTCGGCCGAAGGGCGGCGGCAAGATCGCACGCGGGGCCGGGGTCAGCTGCGTGGTGGCGGCCAAGGAGGGCAAGTTTGCTCATCTGCGATTCCCGTCCGGCGAAGTCCGCCTGGTTTCGATGGATTGTTATGCCACCATCGGTCAGGTGGGTAATATCGACCACGAAAACATATCGCTGGGCAAGGCCGGTCGTTCACGTTGGCTGGGGCGCCGTCCGCACACCCGCGGCGTAGCCATGAATCCGGTGGATCATCCGATGGGGGGCGGCGAAGGGCGATCCTCCGGCGGGCGTCACCCCTGTTCACCCACCGGGGTGCCGTCCAAGGGCTACAAGACCCGCCGCCGCAAGCCATCCGACAAGATGATCGTTCAGCGACGGAAGAAGAAATAGGCGCGTATGCCAAGATCACTCAAGAAGGGCCCGTTCATCGACGCCCACCTTCAGCGGAAGGTGTCGGCGCTCAACGACCGCGACGAAAAGCGCGTGATCAAGACCTGGTCGCGCCGCTCCACGATATCGCCGGACTTCATCGGGCACACCATAGCCGTGCACAACGGCAACAAGTTCATCCCTATCTATATCACGGAGAACATGGTGGGGCACAAGTTCGGTGAGTTCTCACCGACGCGCACCTTTCGGGGCCACTCCGGCAAGCGGGCGGAGAAAACATCCTCGCTCGGCGGCAGGAGGTAGCGAGACGAGATCATGCAGGCTACAGCACGCGCAAGGTTCCTACGAGGGTCGGCCCGCAAGATGCGCCTGGTGGCGGATGTCGTGCGGGGCAAGTCGGTGAATGAGGCCCTGAGCATGCTCGCGGTCATGCCGCGCGCGGCCGCCGTGCCCGTTCGCAAGACCGTTCTTTCGGCCACGGCCAATGCCCTGGCCGTCGAGGGCACGGCCAAGCTCAAGTCCGAGGACCTGCGCATCTCGTGCATCTTCGTCGCCGGCGGGCCCGTGATGAAGCGCATTCGGCCCATGGCCATGGGCCGGGCGTACCGGATCAAGAAGCGCCTTTGCCACCTTACGGTGGTCGTCGAAGGCGAGCATACGCCAGAGCAGTCCAAGGGTGACCGGAAAGCCGGCAAGGCGGAGGCCAAGGCGACCCCGCGCACGCGACCGGCGAAAACACGCACCCGGAGTTCGAGCACAAAGCGCGCGCAGCGCAAGAGCGCTGCAGAGGGAGAAGACTAGGCGGGTATGGGACAGAAGACGCATCCGATCGGGCTGCGGCTCGGCATCATTAAGACCTGGCAATCGCGCTGGTTCGCCGACCGCGACTACGCACGCTTTCTGAAGGAAGATCTGACCATTCGCCGCTACACGGCGAAGCGCCTTCAGAACGCGGGTTTGGCCAGGATCGACATACTGCGCGCGCCCAAGAGGGTGACCGTGGACATTCACACGTCCAAGCCCGGAATCGTCATCGGCCGCAAGGGCGCCGAAGTGGACAAGCTCAAAGAGGAGTTGCAGCTGCTTACCTCCAAGGAGATCACAATCAACATCGTGGAGGTCCGCAAGCCCGAACTGGTATCCAAGCTGGTGGCCGAGGGTATCGCGCGGAAGCTCGAGGGGCGGATCAGTTTTCGCCGGGCCATGAAGCGTGCCCTCTCCTCCTCCATGAAGATGGGGGCCGAAGGCATCAAGGTGATGTGCGGGGGGCGCCTGGGCGGGCGTGAGATCGCGCGGACAGAAAAGTACATGGACGGACGGATTCCGCTCCACACGCTGCGCGCGGACATCGACTATGCGCAGTCCACGGCCCATACCACCTACGGTACGATCGGGATCAAGGTCTGGATCTGCCGCGGTGAGGTGCACGGGGCCGGCGAACTGACCATGGAAACGGCACAGCCCGCGGACCAGACGCCCGGGGATCCGCAGCGTCTCGATGGGCGTCGCCGGGATCGGTCCGATCGCCCGCGGCGCGGTCGGGGTGACCGTCGCGGCGGCAGCGGCGGCAGCGGCGGCAGCGGCCGCGAAGGCAAAGAGGGATAGCTGAGCGATGTTGATGCCCAAGCGGGTCAAGTTCCGCAAGCAGCAGCGTGGTCGACGCAACGGCAAAGCGTACCGGGGGTCCGACATCAGCTTTGGCGAGTTCGGGCTCAAGGCGACCGAATGTGCCTGGGTCACGGCCCGTCAGATCGAGGCCGCCCGTGTGGCGCTGACGCGACGGATCAAACGTGGCGGCAAGGTGTGGATTCGAGTGTTTCCCCACAAGCCGGTTACGCAGAAGCCGGCGGAAACGCGCATGGGCAAGGGTAAGGGTGCACCGGAATTCTGGGTGGCGGTGGTCAAACCGGGGCGCGTGATCTTTGAGGTGGAGGGCGTGGAGTCGGGCCTGGCCCGCACGGCCCTGGAACTGGCGGCAGACAAGCTGCCATGCAAGACCCGCTTTGTAAAGCGGTCGGAACTGTAGGCCAGGATGAAGACCGAGATGCTGCGCGACCTGACGCGCGAGGAACTGCTCCAGAAACACCACGAACTCGTGGAGGAGCTATTCAATCTGCGGCTTCGCAAGCGGGTGCAGGAGATCAACAATCCGTTGAACTTGCGGTCCATGCGCCGCGAGCTCGCGCGGATCGAAACGGTATTACGTGAGGACGAGCTCGAGATTCGATCGGTAGCCCGTCCGGAGGGATCAAAGTGAGTGACGCGGTGGCACGCCCCCGGCGCAAGACGCGCGTCGGCCGGGTAGTCAAGAACGGGGCGAACAAGATGATCGTGGTTGAAGTGGAGCGAACGCTTCAGCACAAGTTGTACGGCAAGACCATCCGTCTGCACGCCAAGCTATATGCGCACGACGCCGATCAGGCGGCGGGGGTGGGAGACCGGGTCCGGGTGATGGAGACACGACCTCTCTCCAAGCTCAAGCGCTGGCGGCTGGTGGATGTACTGGAGAAGGCAGCGGCGGTATGATTCAGGAGTATTCGCGTCTCACCGTGGCGGACAATTCGGGCGCCAAGGAGATCATGTGTTTTCGCGTGCTGGGGGGGACGCGTCGACGCTATGCCCGGATCGGCGACATCATTGTCGCCTCAGTCAAGGATGCCATTCCGGGTGGTCAGGTGAAGAAAGGCGAAATCTGCAAGGCCGTCGTAGTCCGCACACGGTCCACGACACGGCGCCGCGACGGAACCTACATCCGGTTTTCGGAAAACGCGGCCGTGATCATCAACGACCAGATGGAGCCGCGGGGCACGCGTATCTTCGGTCCCGTGGCACGGGAACTCCGCGAGCGTCAGTTTATGAAGATCGTCTCGCTGGCGCCTGAGGTGCTCTAGGATGAAGATTCGCAAGGGCGACATGGTCATCGTGCTGTCGGGCAACGACAAGGGCAAGACGGGACGGGTGTTGCGCGCCGACCCCAAGAAAAACCGAGTACTGGTGGAGGGCGTACGTCTGGTCAAGCGTCACACGCGGCCTACACAGCGCAATCCCAAGGGCGGGATCGTGGAGCGCGAGGGCTCGATTCACGAGTCCAATGTGGCATTGTACCGCGACGGCAGCAAAGTCAAGGTCGGCTTTGTCTGGCGCGAGGGCGACGGCGGAAAGAAAACCAAGTTTCGGATCGATCGGCTCTCGGGAGAACCGGTCTAATCCTGATCGGCAGCGATGGAACGTCTGAAGGATATTTACCAGGAACGCGTGAGACCGAAGCTGCGCGAGCAGTTCAGCTACGCCAACCCGATGGAAATTCCGCGGATCGAGAAGGCCGTGCTCAACATCGGCTGTGGGGAGGCCGTGGCCAATCCCAAGGTCGTGGAGTCCGCCGTCCGTGATCTGGCGGTGATCTCGGGCCAGAAGCCGGTCGTGCGACGGGCCCGCAAGTCCATCGCGAATTTCAAGCTCCGCGACGGTATGCCGGTGGGCGTCTCGGTCACGCTGCGGCGCGCACGCATGTGGGAGATGCTGGAGCGGTTCATCCACGCGGCGGTACCGCGCATTCGTGACTTTCGCGGGCTCTCACCGAAGGGGTTCGACGGTCGCGGCAACTACACGGTCGGGATTCGGGAGCAGATTATTTTTCCGGAGATCGACTATGACAAGATCGACAAGATCCGTGGTCTCAACCTGACCATCGTGACGTCGGCCAAGACGGATCCGGAGGCGCTCGCCCTGCTCTCGGAGCTGGGCATGCCGTTTCGCAAGCAAGGATAGGTATGGCTAAGAAGTGTTTGATCGTCAAATCGCAGCGTACGCCGAAATTCGCCGTGCGGGCGTACAATCGCTGTCACCGGTGCGGCCGGCCGCGCGCGTTTTTGCGTCGCTTCGGCATGTGCCGTATCTGCTTCCGTGAACTGGCACTGCGCGGTGAGATCCCGGGTGTCGTCAAGGCGAGCTGGTAGGAAGTCACGAGGATGCATACTGATCCCATAGCCGATATGCTGACGCGCGTTCGTAACGCCTCGCGGGCTCATCACAAGAAGGTGGACATTCCGTCCTCGCGCATGAAGTGCGAGGTCGCCCGTGTGCTGTTGGCGCACCGTTTCATCCGCCGCGCGATCGAGATCCCGGACCACCGCCAGAACATTCTGCGCGTGTATCCCAGGTACGACCGGCACGAGCAACCCATCATCAACGGCCTGCTGCGCCTTTCCAAGCCGAGCCTCCGGCGCTACGCGTCGGTGCGCGACCTCAGGGGCCTCAACCGCAAACTCGGTATCACGGTATTGTCCACGTCGCACGGCATCCTGACCGGCCATCAGGCCGAGCGGCAGCGCGTGGGCGGCGAAGTGCTTTTCAGGGTGTGGTAAGATGTCACGCATAGGGAAGCAGCCCATTGCCGTGCCGAAGGGCACGGACGTCCAGTGCGACGGGTTCGAGGTGCGGGTCAAGGGGCCCAAAGGCGAGCTGGTGCAACGTATCCATCCCGACATGAAGCTCGAGGTGGGCGACGAAGAGATTACGATTCATCGGCCATCGGACGCGCGGCTGCACCGCTCCTTGCACGGTCTGACCCGGCAACTGGTGGCCAATATGGTCCACGGTGTGACGCACGGTTTCTCAAAGGACCTGGAGTTGGTGGGCGTCGGCTACCGGGCCGAGCTGGCCGGCAACCGTCTGATTCTGGCGCTCGGCTACTCCCACCCGATCGTGGTCGTGCCCCCCGAGGGGATCGCGTTCACCGTCGAGGGCAACAACAAGATCAAGGTCGAAGGCATCGACAAACAGCGCGTCGGTGAACTGGCCGCGCGCATTCGCAGGCTGCGCAAGCCGGAGCCGTACAAGGGCAAGGGCATTCGCTACGCTGGCGAGCAGGTTCGCCGCAAGGCCGGAAAGACGGGGGCGTAACGCACGCCGCCCCAGGGAAGAGCCGGAGTGCGGGCATGAGTTCGGGACGTCAGACAAGCAAAGTCACGCGGGCGGCACGCCGACGCAAGCGCATCCGCAAGCGTATCCGGGGCCGTGCGGAACGGCCGCGACTGGTGGTGAGCCGGTCGCTGCGTCACATGTACGCACAGATCATCGACGACGACGCCGGCCGGACCCTGGTGGCGCTCTCGTCGCGGGCATCCGGTCTCGACCTCGACGGGGACAAGAAAACGCGGAGCAAGAAACTGGGCGAGGTCCTGGCGGGCCGGGCCAGGGAGCAGGGCATCGAAAACGTGGTGTTCGATCGTGATCGTTTTCCCTATCACGGTCGCATTCGCATGTTCGCGGAAGGGGCTCGCGGAGGCGGGCTGAAGTTCTAGGTGGAATCTTATGGCGCGCAATATTTCTGAGTCACTCGAGTACGAGGAAAAGGTCATTCACATCAACCGCGTGGCCAAGGTGGTCAAAGGCGGGCGACGGTTCAGCTTTACGGCGTTGGTGGCCGTGGGTGATCGACAGGGCAAGGTGGGTGTCGGCCTGGGCAAGGCCCGCGAGGTGGTGGAAGCCATACGCAAGGGCACAGAGGCTGCCAAAAAGGCGATTTTCACGATTCCGATCATCGACGGCACCCTGCCTCACGATGTGATCGGCCGGTTCGGTGCGGCGCGGGTGATGCTCAAGCCGGCGTCCCCCGGGACAGGGGTGATTGCTGGCGGAGCCGTGCGCGCGGTCCTTGAGTCGGCCGGCGTACAGGACGTGCTCACCAAGTGTCTCGGTTCGCCCAATCCACACAACGTGGTCAAAGCCACCATCGAAGGGCTGCACCGGCTGCGCACACAGGAAGAGATCGCGCGCGTGCGCTCGCTGGACAATCAGGAACCGACCAAGAGTATGGAAGAGGCTCAGGCCCTGGCGGACGGCCATGCGGCCGGCCAGCCGGGAGCGTAGCGGAACGGGTATGGCCAATCAATTGAAGATTACGTGGGTGCGCAGCGCCATCAGGCGGCAGAGGAACCAGAAACTGACGCTGGGGCACCTGGGCCTGCGCCGCCTGAATCAGACGGTGGTACAGCCGGACAATCCGGCGATCCGCGGCATGGTCAACACGGTGGTGCATCTGGTCACGTGTGAGGAGATAAAGGGTTAAGTCATGTCGCTGCGTCTGGGAGAACTGCAGGCACCGAAAGGATCCACCAAGAACCGCAAGCGGATCGGTCGGGGTCCGGGCTCCGGTACGGGCAAAACCTCCGGCAAGGGCCACAAGGGAGCCAAGTCACGGTCCGGCTTTCGCCGCAGGGCGCACCGTGAGGGCGGCCAGATGCCGCTCTACCGCAAGATCCCCAAGCGGGGTTTCAAGAATCCCAACCGCAAAGCCTATGAGTCCCTCAACCTGGCGCGTTTGGACAAAGTGAGCGATGCGGAGCTGACGCACGAGGTGATCGTCTCGGCCGGACTGATCCACTCACGCCGGCAGCGATACAAGGTGCTGGGCACCGGCGACGTGGAGCGCGCCCTGGTGGTTCACGCACACGCATTTTCCAAGACGGCTCGTGCCAAGATTGAAAAGGCCGGCGGCCGCTGCGAGGTGATTGGGTGATCGGAGGTAGTCTTCGCAACGTCTTTGCGATCAAGGAACTCCGCGAGCGCGTCTTCTTCACGCTCGGCATCCTCATCGTGTATCGCATTGGCGGCCACATACCGACGCCCGGGATCGACGGCGCGGCCCTGACGGCCTACTTCGAGCAGGCGCGCGGCACGCTGTTCGGTATGTTCGACATGTTCGTAGGGGGTGCGTTCACCAAGGCGACGGTGTTCGCGCTCGGGATCATGCCGTACATTTCCTCCTCGATCATCATGCAGCTTCTGGGACCGGTCGTGCCGTACTTTCAGCGTCTCCAGAAAGAGGGGGAAGAGGGGCGCCGCAAGATCACGCAGTACACGCGTTACGGCACGGTGCTGCTGGCTTCCCTGCAGGCGTACGGCACATCCATCTATCTGGAATCGCTGACCGGCCTTGGCAACGTCGCCATTGTACCTCATCCGGGATGGGGATTCCGATTCGTGGTGATCCTGACGTTGACCTGCGGTACGATTTTCGTGATGTGGCTGGGTGAGAAGATCACAGAGCGAGGCATCGGCAACGGGATCTCACTGATCATCTATGTGGGCATCATCTCGGCGTTCCCCGATGCCGTGTTGCAAGAGATCCAGCTGCTTCTCTCGGGTCAGAGCAACCTCTTCACCCAGGTCTTCCTCATCGCGCCCATGGTGGGCATCGTCATGGCCATTGTCATGGTGACGCGGGCCCAGCGCAAGATCCCGGTCCAGTACCCCAAGCGCATTGTCGGACGGCGGATGATGGGTGGTGCCCAGACCAATATCCCCCTGTCGGTCAACACGGCCGGTGTCATCCCGATCATTTTCGCCCAGTCGGTGATGTTCTTCCCGGCTACGATTGCACAGTTTTTCCCCAACGTCGACTGGGTCCAGACGATCGCGAGCATGTTCAACTACACGAGCTGGACCTATTCGCTCATTCTCGGCATCATCATCGTATTCTTCGCGTTCTTCTATACCGCCATCGTCTTTAATCCTACGGACATCGCGGACAATCTCAAGAAGAACGGGGGCTTCATTCCTGGCGTGCGACCCGGCAAGAGGACGTCGGAGTACATCGACCGCGTGCTCACCCGCATCACGTTGCCCGGTGCCATCTTCTTTGCGTTGATCGCCGTGGTGCCGTACTGGCTGATCAATCAGTTCGGAGTGCAGTACTACTTTGGCGGCACAAGCATTCTGATCGTGGTGGGTGTGGCGCTCGACACGCTGCAGCAGATAGAAGCTCACCTGCTCATGCGCCATTACGACGGGTTCATGAAGCGTGGCCGCATTCGGGGGCGTTCGTACTGATGAAACTGGTGATGTTGGGTCCGCCGGGGGCCGGCAAGGGCACACAGGCCAAGCGCCTGGCCAAAGCCCTGGACATTCCGCATCTCTCCACGGGCGACATGCTGCGCGACGCCGTGGCACGTGCAACCGATCTGGGTCGCCAGGCCGAAGGGTACATGTCCAAGGGAGAGCTGCTTCCGGACGATGTGATCGTGGGGATCATGGGCGATGCGCTGGCCGAATCGCGCTGTGTCAAAGGATTTTTGCTGGATGGTTTTCCGCGCACGATGGCGCAGGCGGAGGCCCTGGATCAGTTGCTGGAATCGCGGGGTGACCGCCTGGACCTCGTGCCGTTGTTGGCGGTGGGCGAAGAGGAACTGGTCAAGCGACTGCTCGGTCGCGCCAGGCTGGAAGGGCGCGCGGACGACACCGAAGACGTGATCCGCCGGCGCCTGGAAATCTACACGGCCCAGACGAAGCCTCTGGCGGCCTACTACCGGGGCTGCGGCGTGCTGTCCGAGATCGCCGGCGAAGGAACCCCGGATGAGGTGTACGAGCGGCTCGAGTCGGTCGTGAAGGCGCAGGTGGCATGATCCCGATTCGCACGAACGACGAGATCGAGAAGATTCGCCGTGCGGCCGAATTGGTCGCGCGGACGCTGGACCTGGTGGAGGATATGGCCGAGCCGGGCGTAACCACTGCGGCGCTCGATCGTGAGGCGCAGAAGTTCATTGAGTCCGAGGGGGCCCGACCGGCTTTTCTCGGATATCGCGGGTTTCCCGCGACGCTCTGCGTTTCGATTGATGACGAGGTGGTGCACGGAATCCCGGGCGACCGCGAATTGAGCGTCGGGATGATCGTGTCCGTGGATGTCGGTACGGTGATCGACGATTATTACGGTGACGGCGCACGTACCATGGCCGTGGGTGCGGTGAGTGCCGATGCGAAGCGCCTGATGCGGGTGACGCAGGACGCTCTGGCCGCAGGGATCAGAGCGGCCATCCCGGGCAATCGGGTGGGTGCCATCGGAGCGGCCGTGTCCGCGGTGGCGGAAGCGGCCGGCGTAGGCGTCGTTCGGGCCCTCACGGGTCACGGCATCGGGGCCCAGATGCATGAGCCGCCACAGATACCGAATTTCGGTTCACCGAAAGAGGGTGAACAGATAGAAGCCGGCATGGTATTCGCCATCGAACCCATGCTGAACCAGGGTGACCACGAGGTTGATTTCGGATCCGACGGCTGGACCGTTCGCACGAAGGACGGGTCGCTGTCCGCGCATTTCGAACACACGGTCGCGGTGCGCGCAGAGGGACCAGAAATTCTGACCCGCGTGGTCCACGTAGCACATGGCTAAAAAAGAAGAAGCGATTCAGGTTGAGGGCGAGGTTGCGGAGAACCTGCCCAACGCCATGTTCCGGGTGAAGCTCGAAAACGGTCACCTGGTGCTGGCACACGTGTCAGGCAAGATGCGGATGCACTACATCCGCATCCTTCCGGGCGACAAGGTGACCATCGAACTGTCGCCCTACGATCTGTCGCGCGGCCGGATCGTGTACCGGTACAAGTGATCGCGCCGGGACACGGCTCGGAACAGAATGTGAGACCATGAAAGTACGATCGACCATAAAGAAGCGGTGTAGCCATTGCAAGATCATCCGGCGCAAGGGTGTGCGTCGAGTGATCTGCAGGAACCCGCGTCACAAGCAGAAGCAGGGGTAACAGGCCTTGGCACGAATTGCCGGAGTAGACCTTCCACGAGACAAGCGGGTGGAGGCGGCGCTGCGCTACATCTATGGCGTCGGCGCGACGACCGCCAAAAAGATCCTGGATACGTCCGGTGTCAATCCGGACACCCGGGTCCATGCACTCACTGACGACGACGTCACCAGGCTGCGGACCACCATCGAGGCCGACTGCAAGGTCGAAGGTGCGCTGCGGAGTGAGGTGGCCATGAATATCAAGCGACTGATCGATATCGGTTGCTACCGCGGGTTGCGCCACCGTCGGGGCCTGCCTGTACGTGGGCAGCGGACCAAGACCAACGCCCGGACCCGCAAGGGGCCGAGACCGTCCATCGGCGGTCGCAAGAAAAAGTAGACGGGGGTACAGGTACCAGGTATGGCGGAACCAAAAAAGAAACGCACGCGCAAGAGCAAGCGCCGCGTGGACGCCGTGGGCACGGCCCACATCCACGCGACCTTCAACAACACGATTATCGCGCTGACCGATACGACGGGTGCCGTGATCTCCTGGTGTTCGGCCGGCCGGGCCGGTTTCAAGGGGTCCAAGAAGTCGACGCCGTTCGCCGCCCAGATGGCTGCGGATTCGGCCGCCCGTGAGGCGCTGGACATGGGACTCAAGAAGGTTGAAGTATGGGTCAAGGGGCCCGGGTCGGGACGCGAAGCGTCCATTCGTTCGCTGGCCGCCGCCGGGCTGGAAATCACGGCCATCCGTGATGTAACCCCGATACCGCACAATGGCTGCCGCCCACCCAAGCGGCGCCGGGTATAGCACAAAGAGAGTAGAGCAGGGAACATATGGCGCGATATCGAGACGCTCAGTGCAAGCTTTGCCGCCGGGAGGGGGAAAAGCTATTCCTCAAGGGAGCCCGCTGCTATTCGGACAAGTGCGCCATCGAGCGCCGCGCGTATGCGCCCGGACAGCACGGGCAGAGCCGCCGTCGGAAGGTTTCGGAGTACGGGCTGCAGCTCAGAGAAAAGCAGAAAGTGCGGCGAATGTACGGACTGCTGGAACGGCAGTTCCACAACTATTTCAAGAAGGCCGCGCAGCGCAAAGGCATCACGGGTGAGAACCTCCTCCAGCTACTGGAGTGCCGCCTGGACAACGTCGTCTACCGGCTCGGGTTTGCCCCGTCTCGGCGTACGGCTCGTCAACTGGTGCGCCATCGCCACTTCACGGTGAACGGCCGGACCGTGGACATTCCGTCGTACCAGATGCGGCCCGCGGACGTGGTGCAAGTCAGGGAGAGGAGCCGCAAGCTCGATTCCGTACACGCGTCGCTGCGTGACGCCGGCAGGGCCGAACCGATGTCCTGGCTGCGCCTCGACAAGGCCAAGCTGGAAGGCGAACTCCTGGAGCGGCCGAAACGCGCCGACATCCCGGTCACAGCCCAAGAGCAGCTGATCGTTGAGCTGTACTCCAAATAAAGACCAATTACGCGAGGTACCAATCGCCATGACGATTAAATGGAAACAGATGCAGATGCCGGGCGAGGTCCAGATCGACGAAAAGGCCGCGACCACGCAATTCGGCCGGTTCGTTTTGGAGCCCCTGGAACGCGGCTTCGGCATTACGATGGGCCACGCCATTCGCCGCGTTCTGCTCTCCTCCATCCAGGGCGCGGCTCCGATCGGGCTGCGCATCGACGGTGTGTTGCACGAGTTCACCAGCATCCCGGGCGTATACGAAGATGTGACCGGGATTTCGCTCAACGTCAAGCAGTTGCGCATTAGGATGCAGTCCGACGACAGCCGGATGCTCGTGCTCGAGGCCAATGGCAAGGGCACGTACCGGGCCGGTGATTTGACCGCCTCGGGCGATGTCCAGGTCATGAATCCGGACCTGCACCTGGTCGAACTCACGGAGGACAAACCGTTCCGCATGGAGATCGACGTGGACTTCGGGCGGAGCTATGTGTTGGCCGAAAACAACAAGCGTACCAATGCGCCGGCGGGCACGGTGCTGCTCGACTCGCTGTTCTCGCCGGTCATCAAGGTCAATTACGACGTGGAGAACACGCGCGTGGGGCAGCGCACCGACTTTGACCGGTTGACCATGGAGATCACCACCGACGGCAGCGTCACACCGAGGGATGCGCTCTGTTACGCCGCGCAGCTGCTCAAGGAGCACCTGCAGGTCCTGATTCACATCGAGGAAGAGATCCCGTTCGAGCGGGACGACGAGGAAGACGAAGAGACCAACCGCATCCGCGGCCTGCTCAAAACGCGTGTCGACGAGCTCGAACTGTCGGTGCGTTCGTCCAATTGTCTTCGCGCCGCCAACATTCAGACCCTCGAGGACCTCGTGCGTCGCCCCGAATCCGAGATGCTCAAATTTCGCAACTTCGGTCGCAAGTCGCTCAACGAGCTCAATGCGATCCTCAGCGAGCTGGGCCTTTCTTTCGGAATGGACGTCGAGAAATACGCTCCGGGAATGTCGAGTCTGTAGATCATGAGACACGGTAATAAGACCAAGAAACTGGGCCGCAGACGGGAGCACCGCGAGGCCATGATGGCCAACATGGCGGCCTCGCTGTTCGTCCACCGTCGGATCACCACGACGGTACCCAAGGCCAAGGCCATCCGTCCCTTCGTGGACAAGCTGGCTACCCTGGCCCGCAAGGGCGACCTGTCCGCTCGACGCCTGGCGGCATCACGCCTGCGGGACCCCGGGGCGCTCAAGACGCTGTTTGACGAGCACGCACCGCACTGGAGCGACCGCACGTCGGGCTTTACCCGCTGGGTACGCTTGGGGCCGCGCAAAGGGGACGGCGCCGAGATGGCCACCGTCGAGCTCCTGGTGCCGGTGCCGGAGTCCGGCGACGACAAGGATGCCAAGGGTAAGTCCAAGAAACGCAAGGGGTAAGTCTGCGTAGTTGAAGTGTGCCTCCAGAGAGCGCAGGTAGCTATCAGATCCTTAGGCGGAGCCAATGCGGCTCCGCTTTTTTTGGTATATTGGGAGACGGTCGCTGACCGGAGACCATGAACTATGCAGGACGGTCCACCACCCTGTGACGTCCATCCGCTGAATTCCCTCCGGCGGGTGGACGGGCTGATTCTCGAAACCGAGCCCGGTCCCGATTGGATCACACGTTGATCTGCGGATCTTCGACCACGGCAACCGCGCTGGAGGTGCCAATGCGAGCGGCTCCGGCAGCGATCATGGCCTCTGCGGTCTGCCGGTCGCGGATTCCACCGGCCGCCTTGATGCGAGCGCGGTCACCGACCGTCTTCCGGATCAGTCGCACGTCAGCTACCGTCACCGGTCCGGCCAATCCGGTCCCCGTCTTGACGAAATCTGCCCCGGCCTCCACGGCGATGATGGCGGCGGCGACTTTCTCCTCGTTCGTGAGCAGCGGTGCCTCGATGATGACCTTCAACGTGATGTCCGAGTCGAGCACCTGGCGTACCGCGGAGATGTCGGCGTTCACGGCTCGGAGGTCACCTGCTCTCAGCAGTCCCACCGGTATCACCATGTCGATCTCGCAGGCACCCTGATCCACTGCCAGACGCGCTTCCGCAGCCTTGGTGGACGGGGCACTGGTTCCCAGCGGGAACCCGCAGATTGTGCACGCGGCCACACCGGTGCCCGACAGGCAGGTCACGGCCTGTGCGACGAAGATCGGATGAATGCAAACCGCGGCAAATCCGTGCTTTGCTGCATCCTCGCATAGCGTGGTGATCTGCTCGGGTACGGTGTCGGTGGCCAGGAGCGTCGAGTCGATGAACCGGGCCAGGGAGCCGGTCACCTTCGGAGATGATTCAGTATTCACCTCGGCGTCCGTCACATTCTCGATCCGGATGTTCTTCTTGGCGGCCAATTCTGCCGCACTGGGCGTGACGATGTACGGTGAGCGCACTGTGAGTACGGAGCCGTCCTTGAGGCACGCGACGGTCGCGGCCGAGATGAGCGTCAGGTCGGCGCTCACGGATCGATGATTCCCGTGATGGCCAGGTCTGCAGGCATCTCACGCGAGCACTGCGTCATCCGAGCCGACGATCCGGCCACCGTGAAGACCTTTTCGCCTGTGCCTGCACCTACGGTGTCCACGGCTACCGCCGTGCGACCCGTGCGATGGCCGTCGGCACCCAGTTCTTCCACGATCAGGAGTTTGGCACCGTCGAGTTCCCTGACCTGCGAGCCCGACCATACTCTGCCCACCACCAGGGCGTAGTTCACTGTAATACCGCCGCTTCTGCAAAGGCGAGCAGCGACTCCAGCTCGTTACGATCAAGCGCCCGATCGTCGTAGTAGTCGCGGAACATTTGCCCCATACCGCCCAGCCGCTCCGCATCGAAGCGGCCGTCTTGTATCGCCTTCATGATGGCGGACACGCGGATCGCTGTGTGTGTGGCGTCGACGCCCTCGGGAAGCATCTGTCCCAGCTGCTGATCCACGAGCGAAGAGACCGCGTACTGGGCGACCGTCTCACGCTTTTGGTAGCCCCACCAGGCCGTACCGGCCAGGCCGAGAACCACTGCGCCCAGCAGGAGCCACGGGATTAGACAGGATGGCCGCCTATCCGGCGGCACCGGTGGATTCATGGTATTCATAATAGGTCACCTTTCGAGAGCATGATCGCGAAACGGTGGCGTCGGGGCGACAAGAACCTATCTCAGAACAGGTGTCTGCTCCAGCTCAGGGCACGAGCACGTCGCTAGAACCGCACCCGGGTTGGATCCTTCTTGCGTTTGGGTCCGAACGGGTCGCTGTCCTTGCGGATCCCACCCTCGTGCAGGTGACAGGGTACGGTCG
>JAUVRN010000382.1 GCA_030597645.1 Candidatus Zixiibacteriota bacterium | reverse complement strand
GTGGGCCACACCTGCTCGAAGCGCTCCACGATCAGGTACTCGCGTGTCCTCTCGCCTTCCATGGGCGGACGTTGCTCGAGGCGTCCTTGAACAGTGACCAGCACCGCATCTCCAGGTTGCTCACGGGCGCCCAGATAAGCCCGCTCTAACGTGGCATTGTCAGCCTCCATGGCCACGGGGACCTTTTTACCTGAGATACAGTCGGTGAACAACCCCGCATCGGCCATGTATTCGTACATGCCCACCATCCTGGTCGATTGCACCTGGATCTCTGTCTGCAACTGCTCGCCCTGCTCCCCACCGCCCAAACATCCAGCAGATACGATGAGGATGATCGCAACAGCGAGATTCGGAATGATTCGTGATCGTGTTCTCATGGTTAGAGTGCATGAAAAAAGCGCGGTCCGATCCGGTCAAGCCGGGTCAGGCCGCGCTGATTCCTGGAGACGAGGTGACTCAGGCTGGAACGGTCGCAGGAACGCTCTGCGGCACGCCGACATTCTTGAGGAACTCTTCCTGGACCTGGTCAGTCAGCTTATTGATGGCCGTCGCGCCCTCGCCGCCCATGAATGGATCGACGACCGTGCGCAGCGGGCGCTCGCCGGCCGGCGTCTCGATCACCCTGAGAATGGCATCAGCCAGTTCCTGGGGATTGGGACCGTCGTCGCTGTGCATGGCTTCGGCGAAGCCGCTCCACATCTTTTGGCCCATCTCCGAGACGGCACCGTACGAAGCGGTACACGCTTCGTCGGCTGGATAGAGCATGCGGCCCATAAACCCCGTCTTGAAGCCGCCCGGCTCGACGATGGCCACGTCGACGCCCGTACCGGCGAGTTCGTAGCGGTAGCTTTCGGTTAGTCCTTCGAGGGCGTACTTGGTCGCCGTGTACGGTGCGGCAAAGGGAATCACCAGGCGACCCATCATACTGGATACGTTGATGACCAGGCCCTCACCCGCCTCGCGCATCGAGGGGAGTACGGCACGGCTAATCCGCTGGACACCGAATACGTTGATATCGAAGATCTGCTGGTACTCTTCCACGGTGAAGGCTTCGGCCAGGCCACCTACACCGATTCCGGCGTTGTTGACCACCACGTCGAGCTTTCCGGCCTGGTCCAGGATCGTCCGGACGGCGCGATCCACGGAATCCTGGCTGGTGACATCCAGGTCCAGCACGTGGATTTCGCCGCTCGAGGCGTCGCCATACGAGCTCAATTCGTTAGCTACGGGCTGGTTCCTGCCTGCCGGGTCCCGCATGGTGGCGAATACGGTGTAGCCCCTGTCGGCCAGCGTCTTGGCTGTGAGGAGCCCGAAACCGCTGCTGGAGCCGGTGATGAGTACATTCTTGGACATCGATATCTCCCTGTCGTGATTTGTTGGCTGCGTCGGGACTGCAGTCTGTCTGACTTCAGTCTTGTAACCAGTGCCGGGCCACTTGGTTCCCACTACCGGTCGTGCAGATACGAGACCAACCCACTCAGCACCTTGGGATAGAAGTAGGTACTTTTCTGGGGCATCACTTCGCCCGCCTTGGCCGCGGCGATGATGTCGCCGACCGGCGTGGGCGGCAGGAAGAACGCCCGGTCGAAGCCCTGCCACAGCAGACGCTTGGCCTCGCCGACCGTCTTGACGAAGCGCAGCCCCTTCTTGGCCCCGATGTCCTCCGCCGTCATGCCCACAAGACCGCGCAGGACCGATGCCTCGAACGCCGCGGCAGGCAACGTTCTGTACGTCTCCGACGGTTCGCCGTCCCAGACCTGAGGTGCGCCGAACTTGTGCGCCCACACCTCCGTACCGGTCGCCGGTGAGTACTGACCGATCGTGCCGGCCGTATGCCCCACGGCATGCTCCACATCCTCGGGCCGCCAGAATTGCATCATGCTGACGTTGAAGAACTTCTTCGGGTCCGCGTCCGCAGGCCAATTCTCCACAACCCGATGAATGGGCAACACGGTGACGTTGTCCTCGAAAGCCGGGAAAAAAGCCACCAGCTTCCAGCGAGCCGGATGATCGTCGCCGGCCTGCAACTCATCGGCGTACTGGAGCGCCGCCTTGTAGCGGTGGTGACCATCGGCGATGACGGCGTCGAGATTTCGCACCAGGTAACCGAGCTGCTCGTGCCACATCGGATCCGTCTGAGTCCAGAGATGGTGCGCGTTGCCATCGCGGTCGGATACGCTCACCGCCACCTGCGTCTCGTGAACACTCGCCAACAGGTCGCTCACGGCACCTTCCTCGTCGCCGAACGTCACGAACACCGGACCCAGGTCTGCCTTGGTCGCGCGCAGCAGCCCCAGCCGCTCTGCCATCGTCTTGGGCATCGTACGCTCGTGTGGATAGACCGGTCCGCCTTCCAGTGGCGTCAGCTTGAGCAGCGCCAGGAAACCGTGCCGCACGCGCTCGCCGCCGCGTGGCTCGATGTACACCTGTGAGTAGGGATAGATGGCCGGTGCCGACTCCTTTACGAGCACGCCGCCGTGTGTCCACTCGTCGAGCGTCCTGGCCGCCGCCTGATGGGCGTTGGTGTCGCGAGGCAGAATCAGCCTCACGAAATGATGCGACGACTGATCGTAGGCTTCGGCCTGCAGGGCGTCGTCATGCTGATCGTATGGCGGCGAAACCACGCGACCGATTTCGCCTACCTTCGTGGCGTCATATCGATAGCCGGATAAGGGGCGGATCTCCAATGCTGTGCTCCTGTGGTGGATGAGTGGGACGAATATGTAGGCGGGGGCGATGGCCGCTCGCAAGCGGAATTGGGATCAGGCCAGGA
This sequence comes from Candidatus Zixiibacteriota bacterium, assembly GCA_030597645.1. Classification (GTDB taxonomy): domain Bacteria; phylum Zixibacteria; class MSB-5A5; order JAUVRN01; family JAUVRN01; genus JAUVRN01. The sequence goes on along the minus strand of JAUVRN010000382.1, from coordinate 353 downwards.
TGCGTATGACGGGACCCTCGGTCGCCTCGGTCACGCGCCCCACGATGGCCGCATCATTCACGCCACGATCGCGCAGGGTCGCCAGGGCCTCATCGGAGCGCGAAGCCTCTATGCACAGCAGCAGGCCACCCGAGGTTTGCGGATCGGCGAACAGATGTTTTACCTCGACGGGTACCGCAGTGTCGCAATCGACAGTGCCCTGCGCCCACTTCACATCACCGGTGATCTTGCCGGCTTTGTGCTTTTCGGCCAGCACGGTCAGTGCATCAGCGAAGACCGGAACGTGATGGGCAACGAATTCGAGTGCGACATTGGATGCCTCGGCCAGCTCCCAGCCGTGACCGGCCAGGCCG
>JAUVRN010000216.1 GCA_030597645.1 Candidatus Zixiibacteriota bacterium | reverse complement strand
CCTTGCGATACAAGAGAGATATGGGTACACGCGCCCCGTCCCTGGCTTTGGCGTAAAGCCGCTCGGTGACATAGTCGGCCGACTGGAAACCGCCCAGGACCTCGTCCTGCTTGAGGAGGGTACGCTCTCGCGTGCCCATGTCATAGTCATAGACCGATTTGGGTGTGGTCATGGACGAGTACACGTAGCGGAGTACCGGTGTATTGAAGGTGTAGTTGTCATCGGTATACGCCACGTACGCCGGCTCACCGAAATCAATGTAGTGCTCGTCGGTACCCGACCACGGTCGGATGCGCAACTGAATCAGCCCGTCCCTGCGCTCTTCCACGACCATGAACTCCCGGAAGAGTTCGAATTTCTCAACGAACACGTCATTCCGGTGAGGAATCAGCTCCTTCCAGGCGTTCTTGGAGGTCTTGGCGACGGTGCACTGCATGATCCTGAAATTCTTCGCCCGGTAGTTGGTGCGAATGTAAAAGCGGTCGCCGGCGTGTTCGATGGCGTACTCGTGATCCGGCTCCCGGGGCAGGAAGACTTTGAATCGGCCCTCCGGCTCGTCGGCGTCGAGGTAGCGTACTTCGCTCGACAGCGTCTGATAGGATTCGATGATGATGTACTTCTTGGACTTCGTCTTCCAGACCCAGCAGCCGAATGTGGAGTCCTTCTCTTCGTAGACCAGTTCATCGCTCGTCGGATCGGTGCCGAGTACGTGCCGGTAGATTTGATGCCACCGGAGTGTCTCGGGATCCTGGCGCGCGTAGAAAACCGTCTTGCTGTCGTTGGCCCACGCGACGTTTCGGGTGACGTCTCCGATCCGGTCCGGCAGCATTTCGCCGGTGGCCAGGTTCTTGAAGTGAAGGGTGTAGAATCGCCGGCCCACGGTGTCGACACCGTAGGCGAGCAGGTCCTGGCCCGGGCTCACCTCGAGACCGCCCACGGAGCAGTATTCGTGGCCCTCGGCCACCTGGTTGGCGTCCAGAATGATTTCTTCCGGTGCGTCCAGGGACTGTTTCTTACGGCAGTAGATGGAGTAGTCTTTGCCGTCTTCCTGACGATCGTAATAGAAGTAGTCGTCTTGGCGATAGGGCACGGACAGGTCGGTCTGTTTGATGCGGCCCTTGATCTCCTCGAATAGCTTCGTCTGAAAGCCCTCGGCGTGTGCCATGACTGCGTCGGTGTACGCGTTCTCGGCGTTGAGATACTCGATGACTTTGGGGTTCTCACGATCGCGCATCCAGAAGTAATTGTCCACGCGCACGTCCCCGTGCGCCTCCAGCGTCTTCGGGACGATTTCGGCGACGGGCGGTTCGGGCGGGCTGGACACCGTCCCACAACCGGCCACGACTAGACTCCCCACAAACAGAACGGCCTGGCTCCAATGAGCCATACGCGGCAGCGACATAGTGGTACCCCTTTCGGCATGAAGGATCATTATCGCAGTCGCACGGGGCCCCGTCAACGCGTCGTTGGGGCGGGAGGCGGTTCAGCCTCGGTGGGGTGCGCCCGATGCGAGCGGCCGTCTCGTGTCGAGCCGGGTCAGGCCCAGGTCGAACGCTATGGTGTAGGCCTGCTCCAGCTCGTCGGTCGTGGGCATCCGGTGGATGTCTTCGTACCGGTCGGCGGAAACGCGGCCTGCCGGATGATACTGATCCATGAGATTGATGAATGTATCGGTACCGAGTTCACGGGCAATCCAGGTCAGGATCGCTTCGGTCTCGTCGAGGGCACCCGGCATGACCAGGTGCCGGATCAACAGACCACGCGTTGCCAGTCCGTCGGCGTCGACTACCAGCGGACCCACCTGCCGGTGCATGCGCGCAATGGCTGCGCGTGCACACTGCGGGTAATCCTCCGCCTTGAGATAGGTGCGGCTCCGCGCGTTCGACCAGAACTTGAAGTCTGGCATGAATACGTCCACGATGCCGTCGAGCCATTCGAGCGACTCGAGGGCGTCATACGCGCCGGTGTTGTAGACCAGCGGGATCTGCAACCCCCGGTCGACGGCAACGGTCAGCGCCTCGAGGATCTGAGGCACCACGTGCTCCGGCGTGACGAGATTGATGTTGTGACATCCCTGCGACTGAAGCGCGAGCATCATCTGTGCCAATGATTCGGGCGACTCGCCTGACGGTGCGCCGGCGGCCGGTACGGCCTGGCTGATGTCGAAGTTCTGACAGAATACGCAGCGGAGATTGCAGTGCGCGAAGAAGATCGTACCGGACCCGTTCCAGCCCCGCAGACAGTCTTCCTCGCCCATGTGGGCGAAATGACTGGACACTACCGCATAGCGCCCGGTCTTGCACGCCGACCACCGGTCGGCAAGGCGGTCGACGCGACAATCGCGCGGACAGGCTCGGCAATCGGCCAGGGCGGCCACCGCACGAGCAGCCCGATCTCGCAAGGCCCCGGCCGGCAAGGCCAGGTATGAGGGCTCCGGCCTCACATCACATCTCCTCATGGCCCATGGTAGGGCAGGGTTCGCGCATCTGCAAGGTTTCGCGGGGCGCCCGCGGCAATCGCTTTGCCCTTACGCTGCCCGGTGTGTTCCTTGACCACCGTGATCTCCGTTCGATCGGCGCGGACATTCCTCCGGCGCACACACACCGTACCACTTCGGAGTCCTTTATGAAGGTAGGGTTTCTTCAGTTCGCACCACACCTGGGCGATGCCGCTGCTACGCGGGAGCATGTCGAACGCATGCTCGATGAGGTGCCTGCGGTCGATTTGTTGGTGCTGCCCGAACTGGCCAATTCCGGCTACAACTTCAGCTCGACCGCGCAGGCCCGGGAGCTCTCGGAGGAGGTGGACGCAAGCCCCTTCGTGGACGTCGTGCGGGATCATTGTGCAAAGCACGCACGTCATGTGGTCACCGGGTTCTGCGAACGTGAAGGGGATGAACTCTTCAATGCCGCACTTCTGATCGGCCCAAAAGGGATCGAGGGCAAGTATCGGAAGTTGCACCTCTTCCTCAACGAGAAAGACCACTTCCGCCCCGGCAATCTCGGTCTGCCGGTCTTTGACGTCGGGGATTTTCGCGTAGGCATGCTGATCTGCTTTGACTGGATCTTCCCGGAGCCCTGGCGCGTGCTCGCACTGAGGGGGGCCGATATCATTTGCCACCCGTCCAACCTGGTCCTGCCCGGACTTGCTCAGCAGGCGGCGCCCGTTCATGCGCTCATGAACCGGGTGTACATCGTCACGGCGAACCGCATCGGAACCGAGGGCGATCTGACGTTTACCGGCCGATCGACCATCGCCAGTCCGCAATGTCAGGTGATGGCTACCGCGCCTGACGATGACGAAGACGTTCAGGTAGTGGAGATCGATCTGTCCCTTGCACGTGAAAAGGCCGTGACGGCCCGAAACGACGTGTTCGCCGACCGGCGACCCGAAGAGTACCGCATCCTCACCGATCCAAATTTGTAGAACGCGGCTGCGCGTTACTCGCTGCGAAGGGCGCTTACCGGATCGATCCGCGCCGCCCGGGCTGCGGGGTAGAGGCCGGCGATGATGCTCACCGCTGTACCGATGATCAGTGCGGCTCCAATCAACCAGAGGGGTACGGCAAAAAAATCGACCGGCTCGACCCCCTTGTTCTCCATGACGGTTTGCGCGATCAGCGAGCCCAGGCGGGACACCAGCCAGCCGAGGCCGATCCCGAGCACTGCCCCGACGGCGCCTATGGTGCCGGATTCGAACAGAAACAACAGGCGGATGTCCCGATCGTCGGCGCCCAGTGACTTGAGTACGCCGATTTCACGGCGTCGCTCCATGATGGCCATGATCAGGGTATTGGCGATTCCGAGGGACGCGGTGAGCAGCGCGATCATGCCGATCAACCCCAGAGCGAGATCGAAGTAAAGGAAGAACTGTCGGATCTCGTCGAATTGCTCGGCGTAGCTGAACGAGCGGAAACCCAGTGCCGTTACGGAGTCCTTGATGGGTGCGTAGGGCGCGTCACGCTGGAGATGGAGGGTCACCCGTGAGTACTGGCGTTCGTCATCCTCGCCGAAGCCCGCGGGCAGGCGTCCCTGGCTCATAGCGGCGAAGAGGTCGGCCGGATCGGTGCTTATCCCTCCCGCCGTGAGTTCCCGTGCCAACGCCTGCGAGATGATTACGGGTTCGATACTGCGGCGACCCACCCTACTGGACTCGAGCACTCCGATGATCGTCAGGGTCTCCGTGACGACAGCCCGGCCGTTCATCAGGCCGTCGAGAAACCGCTCGAGCGCGGCACCCAGCTCCGATTTGACCGCCCGTGTTAGGTAGGTGCGATACGCCAGAGAATCATAGCGGATGTTCCTGAACCGCTCCCGCAGTTCGCCGCCACGATCCTGGAATACTCGCACGAGTGCGCTGTCGAGTCGTGCCAGGCGAATGGTCAAGTCGATCGGCCGGCCGACGGCCGAGTCGGCGTCGCGGATGCCCAGATCCTTGAGAACCGACATAGTGACCATGGCCTCTCGGCTGCTGTCTCCGGTCAGGGGGCGGCCTGCCTGAAGTCGAGAGAGCATGGGCGTGGAGCGGGCGCGCGGAGAAACGCCCTGCGCCTGAGTCCGTGTGACCGAGTCACCCAAACGCATCTCGACGT
>JAUVRN010000336.1 GCA_030597645.1 Candidatus Zixiibacteriota bacterium | reverse complement strand
GCAAGGGCAGCCAGGATGCAGGCGGCTGCGGTGTACGGGCGTGGTGCGTGCGTCATAGTCGGTCGGCTCTCAAGCGGTGTACTGTCGGGCCGGGCGGCAGCCACATCCAGCGCGTCTCACATCCAGCGCGTCTCTTGTGATGAGCCCGGGAATCTACAAGGCTTATACAATGCATGCGGCCATCGCATCGGAAGGACAATTGTTCGTTTTCTCAGGGCGGACTGCAGGTGCAGTCGCTGCCCGGCACTCTGGCTGTCTCGAAGCAGGAAGGGCCCCGCGGTGTCGCAGGGCCCTTTCAACTTGAATTCCAAATGGCTGAAGCGGCTGGATTAAGTCCCTGTCGCCTCTATCCTCGTGATCGCCATCGTCGTCCTACTCGACGAAATCGTCGTCGTCATCGTCATCGCAATGACCCGGTCCGACGTAACCGTTGTTGTAGGCGTCCAACTGGTCTTTCCACATGAGGACATCCTTGCGTGCGTCCTTGTCGAGTGAATCCCAGTCTTGCCATTCGTAATCGACCAGGAACGCGTCGGCGTCATCGATCACACCGCTGATATCATCGGCGGAGGCGCCATCTTCAATGTTGAGTTTGGCAGCCAGGAGCTGTGCGTAGAGCTTTGTGATGCCGTTGCTCGGGTGGCCGTAGACCTTTTGGCTCAAGAAATCTACCGCCTGCCTGGCGCTGTCGACCATGATGCTCTTGCCGCCGCCGCTGCCCAGTGTCTGCGGCAGCAGGTCCGTAACCACGTCATCCTGCGGCCCGAAACCAGCGTGATTCTTCCAGTAGCCCTTGCTGCGGGTGCAGCCAGGGTCCACTTCGATTTCAATTTCAAAGCGGATGAGAGACTGGATCTCGGCGATGGCTGAATCGCTCCAACCGGCGCAGAGGGACTCGTCGGCCGCGTAGTTGGAGTCCGGAAATGCCTCGCAGAGCGGCGCGTCCGCTACAGCGACCACGGCCTCCATCAGCGTGGAGTCGCCCATAGTACAGAATAGCTTGAGCATGGGTGCGATCGGTCCGGACTCGCGGCTAGCGAAGCAGGATTGCTTCCCGATGGCCGAGTCCTGGACCAGGGCGAGTCCGAAGTTCGGGTAGATCTGGTCGATCCAGCCCTGAGCGAGTCCGGTCACGTTGATCGATAGCCAGCCGGTGTCCAGCGGCTTGAACGACGCGGAGGCCATGGAGTCGTAGGCAGCCGCAAACGAGTTCCAGGTGACCGATGCCTCTTCCCACTCACCCGTCGCCCTGTGCACTGATACCTGGGCGTCTGATGCCACGCGTACGCTGAGCATCAGGTAAGCCGAATCAAGCACGGCGCCTGCAGGCAGCAGCGGGCGCACAGCCGACGGTGCCGATAGTGCTTCCGGCCCCGTGGGATTGGGGTTGTTGCCACAGCTCGCCGCAAAAACGGCCAGCACCAGTACCAGCGGTACAACTAGACGTAATCTCATCGTTATTCTCCCGGACGACCCCTCATCGCCCTTATTGGTCGAACATCCGTGTTGGGGGTAGATCGCTATTCGGGTTGACGTGGCATAATATAGCCAATCCTGCATGTTCCGCAACCGGCAAGATGGGCGCGGTGGGCAAAGGACGGAACCAAGTCCTTGATCCCTTTGGGTTTGCGAGGCAGGGTCGTGGCCCGGGCACGGTGTCGACTGGGAAAGACGGTCACCGGATCGCCGAAAAGGCCCGCCAACAAAGGGCGAACGGATGACAGCACTCACCACGGCATGTGCAAACGGGGCCGGCGCGGAAATGCATTTTTTCGTTCACTGTTCATGCACCTTCCGCAACAATCGTTCGCCATGAAGTTGACGGTCGCTCGGATGTGGTTACATTGACTCCTGCCTCTCCGAGGGACGTCGCACACTAATAGTATCCTGAGGGGAGTTATTTCTAACAGGAACCAGACACGCTGGGTCCAGCTAGTGTCCTGAGTCAGAAATTCATCACCTATTCCGCTGGTCCCCGGTGGCGTTGGCGGTGTTGGGCCTCCTCGCAATACCCGCGGTATTGCTTCGTCGGCCCGCCTTGCCACCACCCCCGTGTCCTCACCGGAATAGTCAACGAACTTCTGACTCAGAACACTACAGTATTCAATAACGCTGCACGATTAGTACGCCGCTGGGACGGACAACTACAAAGAAGGGGTGCAGGGCTGTGCCCGTGACGGCGGTGGTGCACTCGTGGGCGTCTGCGAAGACCCGGAAAGGAGGCATGCCAACAGCTCGAAGTCTAACATTCCGACTCAAGTCGCTCGGGGAACGTTGTATTGGTCCATGGACCGGACCAGGAGAGGATGACAGCCATGAACACGCTTACACCATACCTGTCAGACCTGAAGCTTGGCGACGTACAGCAGACGCGCAACATGAGCGTCGTGCCGCTGTTCGTGCAGGATGGCGGTGGCCCCGAATACATCACGATGGACGAGGCCCTGGAACGGGGCTGCCTGAAGATCACCGAGAAGGGCGAGGAGGGTTCCATACCCGAACTGATCGTCCACAACGAGGGGGACCTGCCCGTTCTCCTGACCGACGGTGCCGAAGTCGCCGGCGCCAAGCAAAACCGCATCGTCAACACCACGATTCTCATCAAGGAAAAATCGACAACCACGATTCCCGTGAGTTGCACAGAGTCCGGGCGCTGGAGCTACCGATCGCCCGAGTTTTTCGATTCTGAGAACGTGCTCTACAGCCTGGGGCGCGCGATGACATCGAAGGACGTGTCCGAGGCGCTCCACGCGAAGATGGGGTTCCGCTCGGACCAGGGTGCCGTCTGGCAGGGCATCGAGGAACTCATGGCCGACGTCGGCGCCACGTCCGAGTCAAATGCCATGCGGGACGGTTACATGGCCAGACGCGTCGATATCCGCGGCTACATCGAATCCGTGCCGGTCGCACCGGGACAAAACGGTCTGATGGTCTTCGTCGACGGCCGGCCCGTCGGCTACGACGTCGTCTCGAGGCCCGAAGCGTATGCGCGCCTCCACGAACGGCTGATCATCAGCTACTCGATGGATGCCATGCGCAGCCGTGAACCGGATGAAACTTCAGTCTCGGTGGATGAGGCTCGAAAGTTCCTCTTCGAGGCGTCGGAAGCCGCGGAGGAGAAGTACGAGTCGGTGGGACACGGCTCGGATCACCGGTTCACGGGCGAACGCATCGTCGGCTCGGCGCTGATCCACCAGGACGCGGTGGTTCACTCCGCGTTCTTCCGCAAGCGCGGGGCCGGGCAGCGGGCCGGTACGGCCAGTGCACGGGTTCGCGAGTACTTGCAGCGTTTCAGGCGCCGCGGCGGGTCGGAGTCACCCGATTCGTAGACGGGACAAAGGACCGCATGCAGAGTCAGGAAGGCAGGGAGCGCCGGCCTGACTTGCTCGAAGGGGAATGGATGCCCAATGGCAGGCCCCGCTTCGTATG
>JAUVRN010000168.1 GCA_030597645.1 Candidatus Zixiibacteriota bacterium | reverse complement strand
CCTGTGACATAGAGGATCGATTCGGCGAGCATTGTCTTGCCCGCTCCCTGGTGCCCGAACAGGGCCACATTGCGTATTTGGTTGGGTGTAAAGTTCTTCACGCCCTTGAGGTTGCTCCCCAGCAATAGGTTCCCAAAAACCGCTATTTTAGCGGCGATAACGGCCTGTGTCAACCGGAATCGGAGTGGGGATGCGTGCCGGGGGCACACGCTCTCGGCTCAGGCGCGTGCCGGGGGCGCACGCTCTTGGCTCAGGCGTGTGCCGGGGGTGCCCATTCTCGGCTCAGTAAGCGGCGATGACCTGGATCTCGGGCAGCCGGATCGCGCGCTGTTGCGAGTCCTGCACTATCAGAAGCATGGGCACTGCGCCGGCATTCTCGGCGATCAGTGCGAATCGCGGTCGGTCCCGATCGTCGGTCAGCTCCCATACCGTCCCGCCATCTCCCGGCCGCAGCACAGGGGCGCTTCCATCCGGCCGTTCCAGGGCGAAGGCGGCCCACAACGAGTCGCCGTCTACAGACCAGAGGCTGAGAGCCTTCACGTCGAGCTCGGCAGGGGTGTCCACCTGACCGACGAGCTCGACACGCACGGCCACGTGCAGAGGGAAGCCGGCCGCGCCCTGTCCTCGGGGTGCCGGACCCGGCATCCGGTTTGTCCAGGCTTCGGTTTGAAACCGAAGTATGGCAGAGCCGAGGTCGTATGTGGAGCGCGGCTCTGCCCGTGACTCGAATGGCACAATGGCAACACCATCCGCAGTCAGATCCATAGTCCGGCAGGCCGTCAGCGCAATCAACCATCCTGCGCAGACGGCGATCGCTATCCCCGTGTTCTGAGTCAGGATCCTATTGCTGCTCATGCCGGCACACGGATGGAGGCTTGATATCCAGGACGCGCAGCATGGTTGCCAGCTGCCCGCGGTGGTGCAGTTCGTGAGCGAATGAGTCGAGACAGAGTGTGTCCATGGGTACGATGCCGTGCCGCGTATCTATCTTCTGATCCCACACTTCGGGTCCCACCGACGCGTGGGCAAAGAGCTGTTGCATGACCTTCTGTGCGTAGCGCAGTAACGACGTGTGCGAAGTCGTGTCCACGTCGTCGGGGAGTACGTAGAGCTCGGATTCGACGAGCCGCCCGGTCACGCAGGCGTTGAAGACGGCGTTGACGTGGGCGAAGATGTGGCAAAAGATCTGGCCCGGCGGACGCAGTCCGGCGATAACCTCACGACCCAGCGCATCCTGCGGAAAAGCCTCCACGGTCTGCCTGGTCACCCGGAACGCCTCATCCCAGCGCGCAAAGAAGTCTCGCTTGTCCACCTGTTTTTCCGGCCCCGGGTCACACTACCACAAGCAGCGACACTAGTCAACGGCCCTCGACGATACGCAGCAGGGAGGCATTCGAGGACTCCCACTCCAGCCGGACCCTGGCCGTGTCCCGATGCTGGAAGGTGGCTGCGATTGGACCGTAGATTCGGTCGAGTCCATCCTGCCCGCGGCCTTCGTCGAACCAGAGCACCTGTCTGACACCGCGGGTACGCGCCCAACGGTACAGCGTGTCGGGAGACAGTTCCGCCTCCCCGCGATAACGCAGCGGCAGAACGTAACACGATCGACCGGTCGCCTTCCACGCCAGCCAGCCACGGTTGGCCAGGAGGGGCCCGGCGGGCATCGCCGTCTCGGGTATCTTGAAGTCTTCGAATTGTGTTTCCCAGCGTGGATGAAGTTGCGGAGTGCGCACCACGGTCGCCGTTTGGGCGGCAAGATACACCGCGGCCACCCACAGCAAGAGTCTTCGGGTTCGTACGGATTGCTCCAGTGCACCGAAGACGGCCAGCGCGGCAAACGGCAGGGCGGGCCAGATCAGGCGCGCGGTCACGAACCCCGCCCAGCCCAGCCCGCGCGCGATGGCCGGTCCAAGCAACAGCGGAACCGCAAAAACGAGTGCGGCGTAGACGGTGGGCCGTAATGTGTCGCGGCGTGCACCTCGGACCAGCAGAATCACGCACGCGATCACCACTGCAGCGCCGGCCACGGCCTGAATCCGCGGCGCGGCCAGCCAGCCCAGAATGGTCAGCTCCCCGAGCGCCTGGCACAGCTCGGCCGGAGCGCGCCACAGTGCCGGTGCCGGCATCGACCAGCCGCGCCAGTTTTCGGCCAGCGATTGATTGCGGTAGAACCAGACGGCTGAGGGAAGCAACGCCACCACCAGCGCCATGATCCCTGTGGCTCGTTCCATGCGCATGCCATGTCGCCACGTCAGATAGAGGTACCCCGGGACAAGAAACAGCCCGGCGTAGCGAAACTGTGCCGCCAGGCCCAGCAGCATGGCTGCCAGCACCAGGTGACGGACGTGCCGGTGATCGCATTCGAGCCACACGGACAGCGACCACCAGGACCCGATCACACACGCCAGGAACGGGCCCTCGGACCAGGCCGTCACCGCGATGACGGCGGTCATGCTGCACGCGGCCAGTGCGACCACGGCCGGCACGCCGCCCGTTTTGTGGCGGGTCGCGCGGACCCAGATCAGTACAGCCATGATCAGTCCGGTCAGGCTCACGACCCGTGCAGCCGTCCAGGGGTCGGAGAACACCCGTGTTGCCATAGCGATGACGAGCGGGTAACCGGCCGGCCAGCCAGTGAATGGAATGGGCAGCGATGTGGCGGCAGCCGTGGCAAACGGCAGGGTGAGATGCCCCTGCGCGACCACGCTGATTGCGGCGGCGACATAGGCAAACGAGTCGGAGCTGAAGGGATAGTACCACCGCCACAGCGCCGTGCCGGCGAGCAACAACCAGATCAGGGACGCGACCAGACCGATGCGAGGTGGCCGGTGAAACACCGGGGCGGACACGTTCTAGAACCGGTCCTGGGCCACCAGATACTCCGCGTACTGCCAGTCCGACGGCGTGCTGATTTTGAAGTTGTCCGCAGATGCGGCGACGACACGCACCGTGTGACCGGCTCGTTCCATGGCTTCGGCCTCGTCGGTAGTAGACGGATGGGCTGCTGTCGAACCGACCAGGGCCGAGCGGAGCTCGTCGGTGCGGAAGACCTGCGGCGTCTGGGCGAGCCAGATCGACGATCGATCCAGCGTCCTCCGGATCGTCGCGTCTTCCGCGTGTTTCAACGTGTCCGTGGCCGGTACGGCGGCAATGGCACCGCCATATTTCTGCGCGGCGTCAATGACCAGGCCCCAGAGCTGGATACCTGCCCGCGGACGGGCTGCATCGTGTACGGCACACCAGTCCACGGCGTCGCCGTGCGCATCCAGCCCGATCAAAACGGACTGTTGTCTGGTGGCTCCGCCGGCGACCACGGCCGCGAGTTTTTGCAGTCCCATGCCTGCCACCTGTTCCCGGCACTGGTCCAGGTACGCCGTCGGTGCCACGAGGACGATCGCATCGACGCGATCGCATATCTCTGCCACCGCGATGGAATACTGGTAGAGCGGTTTGCCGGCCAGTTCGCGCATGCACTTGGGGATTCCACCGCCGAGGCGCTCACCCCGTCCGGCTGCGACGATTACGGCGCCGATCATAGAATGAGCATCGCGTCCCCGTACGAGTAGAATCGATAGCCCAGGCGCACGGCCGTGCGATAGGCATCGAGGACTGTGTCCAGTCCCGCAAAGGCGGCCACGAGGGCCAGCAGCGAGGAGCGGGGAAGGTGAAAGTTGGTCAGTAGCACGTCCGTGGATTTGAAGTCGAACGGCGGCGATATCAAGAGGTCGCTCCAGCCCTGGATGTCGTCCGGCCCGTCGTGGGCGGGCTGACGTGCGAGGGTCTCGAGCGTGCGTACGGTGGTTGTGCCGACGGCCACCACTCTGCCGCCCTGAGACCGCGTGGTGTGCAACAGAGCCCGTGTGGAGGCGGGCACGCGATACCACTCGGCGTCGAGACGGTGCTGCTCGATGCGGGCCGTTGTAACAGGACGAAACGTCCCGGGTCCCACGTGGAGGAGAACATCACCGCGTTGCACGCCACCCTCGTCAAGCGTACGCAACAAGTCTTCCGTGAAGTGCAGGCCGGCCGTCGGAGCGGCGACGGCGCCCAACTCGCGCGCATATACGGTCTGGTAACGACCGACATCGTCCGGCGTGTCGGCACGATCTATGTATGGCGGCAAAGGGGTGTGTCCCACGCGGTCCAGCACCGGGTCCATATCCTGGACGTTCGCAAAGTGTATGCGTCCCATGCCGCCATCGCCAATGTGTTCGATCCGACCCTCGAGTCCCTGCTCAAAGGACACCACTTCACCACGTTGCAGGCGCCCCGCCGGTCGCAGCAGGCACTGCCATGACCCGTTCTCGTCCGGCCGGAGTAGCAGCGCTTCCACGCGTCCACCCGTACGACGAACCCCGAGAAGTCGGGCCCGGCGCACGCGAGTGGTGTTCACGATGAGTGCGTCCCCCCGGCGCAGGAAGGACGCGAGATCCCCAAAGCGGACATGCGCGATATCACCGGTTTGCCGGTCGAGCACCAGCAGGCGGCTCTCGTCCCGGCGCGGGGCCGGGTACTGGGCGATCCGGTCCGGTGGCAGTTCGTAGTCGAGCGCGCTGGTAGGGAGGGTCATGAGCGTAGGGCGCGCAACACCAGGCCCAGAAGCAGACTGATCACCAGCGATGTGCCCAGCGGCACGAAGATGGTCCATCGTCCGCGCTGGATCACGAGGTCGCCCGGCAGCCGGCCGACGATCGGAAGGCGGCCCCCGAGTGAGAAGATCGCACCGAGTATGAGGATCAGGAATACGTACACGATTCGAATCCGGCCGAGAGGTGGTGCAGGGGCCTCCCGATCATCTACAGAAGACTCTGCTGCGCGTGATCCGACTTGGGGGCGGGTGTCACGCCCAGGTGTTTGTACGCGCGCTCTGTCGCCCTGCGACCACGCGGGGTACGCTCCAGGAGTCCTTCCATGATGAGGAAGGGCTCATACACTTCTTCGATCGTGTCGCTCTCCTCCCCGACGGCCACGGCCAGCGTGTTGACGCCCACGGGGCCACCGCGGAACTTCTCGATAATCGTCTCGAGGATGCGCTTGTCCATGTCGTCGAGTCCAAGGTGATCCACTTCGAGCATGGCCAGTGCATCGGAGGCGACAGACTGCGTGATTCGCCCGTCCGCCTTGATCTGGGCAAAATCACGCACGCGGCGCAGCAGGCGGTTGGCGACCCGGGGCGTGCCCCGGGAACGGCGGGCGATTTCCATGGCCCCGGCGTCATCGACTTCCACGTCGAGGATGCGTGCCGAGCGGTGCACTACCCGGTGCAACTCGGCCGCGTTGTAAAAATTGAGTCTGCCGACCACACCGAATCGTGACCGCAGAGGCGAAGT
>JAUVRN010000218.1 GCA_030597645.1 Candidatus Zixiibacteriota bacterium | reverse complement strand
GTACTGGTGCCCTCGCGAAACATCACCACGGCCGGCACGGTAAACATGCTGGTCATCTCGATGTCGGTGGTGATCTGTCCACCCTCCGCGCCGTCCAGCGTCGCGGCGCGAAATGCGTACGCCACCGACTGGAGCTCCACGCGGTCGAACGGCAGCTCACCGTCGAACTCGATTTCGAGGTATCTGGGGATGTCCGCAAAGACCGTATCCGGGATGGGGTTCGAATCGCCAAGGAACGCGTTGAGCAGTCCGTGATCGGCGATCACCTGCTTGAAGATCTCCGCCCAGAGCAGGTTACCGCCCACGCCGTCGTCGTAGATGCGGAAGTGTATGAAATAGGTCTGGTCATCGATGGCCACGCCGTTGGAATCGAGTGCCACGGCCTGCCAGTTGATGATGTGGGGCACGTCGGCCACGGACAGCGACGGCGACAGTGCCGCAGCGGTCGTGGCGAGCGCCGTCCACACGAGGACCGTGCCTCGCCGTATTCGTCTGATGGTTGTCATGGTCATGTGCTCCTTACGGACATTCCCAGTTGGTCGGGAACAGGTCGCATACGTGGCAGGACAATCCCTGCCCCTTGAACACGAAGTTCACCAGATCGATGATGTCCGCGGACGTGACGCTGCGTGAGCAATTGATATCTCCCGCGGATGCACACGGCTGGGGCGCCACGTCACCCTTGAAGACGAAGTTGACCAGGTAGATGATGTCGGCGGAGTTGACGGTGTTGGTCTGATTCACGTCACCGCTTTGCATCACCGGGCAGTAATTCGGCGTGGTCATGAGGTTGACATCGGCGAGTATGCCGATGCCGATGAAATTCGCCACGGTGTCTTCACCGCCCGCGCCGGGAAGTTGCCCCTGGGCTATAATGCCCTGCCCCACGGCCATGATCAGACGGTCGGGTGTGGTCGAGGCCCCCCGGGCGCCGCTTGTCCGGTGTGCCAGGTCGGCACGGGATACGGAGGCCCCGGCTTCCACCATCTGGTTGCCGTTGATCCGGATGGCCGCCAGCGCAGCGCCCACCGTGAAGACGATGAGGAAAGCGGCGGCCATGATCTGTCGGATGAGTCTCATGATCAGCGCACCTCCGTATCCACGGTCAGCGCGTCGAACCGGGCTCTCAACTCCTGCAGCCGCGTCTTCATATCGGCCAGTTCCCGTTGCTTGCGTGCTTCGTTGGCTGCAATCGACTGTGCCCGCGCCGCGGTTGCGTCGTGCGGTGGTTCCTCCTGCGCCTGCTGGGCGGTAGCCGGGTCGAAGCCGGGTGCCGGAGGTGCCGGAGTGGACACCGCGCCGTAGGCGGTGGGAAAGTACATGCAGGTTACTTTGTGATCGGTCAGATTGACGGTACCTGCAGTGAACGAACCAAGGTTGAGCGTGTATGTGTGCGTGCCGGGTCCACTGACAAAGTCCGTAGCCACGTACGTCTGTCTCTGATCGTACCAGGTCGTGGGTGAATCGATGTCGCCGGCGTCCCACCACCAGCTCGCAAGGCCGCCGCCATCACGCTTCAGCCCGGCGGCGATGTATGTGTTGGCGGTCTGCGCGCTGAAGCTGGCTTCGGCGATGATGACCACATAGCCTGCGGCGGGCACGCTGATGGTGGCGCTGGTGATGTCCGTGAAGGTCTGGCCGATGCCCACCACGGTGCCGCCCAGGGGACTGGATGCAACGCCTGGCTCGTCGAGGATCTCCTCCGAGTTGACGGAACTAACCGGTAGGAATACCGAGTTGTCGCCGGTTGCTCCCATGTCGAAGAGCAGTGTGGCCCCGAAGCCCTGCATCAAGAACTCGGGGCTGTCCGCTCCGTCGTTGCCCATCGAGATGCCCGTGCTGGGGGTGTTGAACACGGTGAAGCGACCGCCGCCATCACCGTCGGGGCCGATCTCGACGATGGGCTCGCCGCTGCCGTCCCACAGGTCCATGCGCCCTCCGGCGCCACCGCCCGACATCTGGCCTATGACGATACCCGTTCCTTCACGGTACAGACGCAGTGCCGGTACGCTGAACTGACTGCGCAGCTCGATGTCCGATTTTACCTGGCCGCCCGTGGCATTGTTGATCGACCCCACCCGAAATGCGGACCCCACCGAGACGATCTGCGTTCGGGGCAGGTAGGGCGCCTCACTCTCAAACTGCACCTGAAGCCAGCGATTGGGCAGGTTGAAGAGTACATCCGGCAACGGAGTTACCGCACCGAGCAGTACGTTCATCAGACCGGTCTCTACGTTGACGTTCTGGGTCTCACTCCAGAGCGAGTCGCCGCCCACGTCATTGCTCCAGATGGAAAAGCCAAACTGGTAGACCCCGGTTGCCAGGGGTTGATCTGTGGAATCGAGCGCGACACCCTGCCAGGACAGCAGGCTGGGGACGTCGGCATAGGCGGTACCGGCCGCAGAGATCACTACGGCCAGGACCACTGCAGGCACCTTCCATACTCGCATAGCGAGAATCCTCCATGCCCGCGAACGGGCAGACTGGTTCTGAGTTATACGGCTCCATGCCCGCGAACGGGCAGACTGGTTCTGAGTTATTCTGCTCCTAAGTACACAATCCAACTGTGGAGAACTGCTCTGGGGCGTCGCCGGTCACACTCAGCTAGAAGATCGGATCTGTGGGTGAGAAGCCGGCAAAGCAACGGGATACGCCACAGCGTACGTGATCTATAAAGCTGAAGTTACATCCGCC
Organism: Candidatus Zixiibacteriota bacterium; assembly: GCA_030597645.1. Lineage (GTDB taxonomy): Bacteria > Zixibacteria > MSB-5A5 > JAUVRN01 > JAUVRN01 > JAUVRN01. Next base: position 1,887 of record JAUVRN010000218.1, on the reverse strand, counting down.
TCGGTCAACGTCAAGAGTTCATCGGCTGTGCGTAAGGAGGATTCTCAACCGGGCGCCGCGACGACCCGTGCACCCGGTGTAGTCCGTCCAGACACAATATCTTGACTGCGCTTGCCTTATGTCCGTGCTTTGGAATGACGATATTCCCTGTATCCCGATGAGCACCTTTCCAACCCAGACAGAGCTGGGTCCCTATCGCATTGGCAGCCTCCTGGGCGAGGGTGCCATGGGCCGGGTGTATTCCGGCGAGAAGAAAGACCACGGCCCCGTGGCCTTCAAGGTGCCCATTGCGCCGGAATTTGAATCCATGCTTGAGGCGGAGGCCAATGCGCTCAGGCAGATCAATCATCCGAACGTCGTTCCGTTCGTTGACTGGATGGAATACGACGGCGGGCACGCCCTGGTCATGGGTTACGTGGACGGGGTTTCGCTGGAAGAGCGGTTTGCTCAACAACCCCTGACCAGTGACGAAGTCAATACCATGGCCGACCGGATGGCACGGGCCCTGGCCGAGGCGCACCGGTCCGGCGTGGTTCACCGGGATCTCAAACCCTCCAACATCATTCTGCAGGATGACGGAGAGCCGATCCTGCTCGACTTCGGCGCCGCCGCCTCGCTGGACATGGCGCACACCGATCCGGTGGGCACGCTCTCCTACATGTCGCCCGAACAGGTGACCGGTGATCCGGCCACGCCGGCGTCGGACCAGTTCAGCTTTGGCGTGGTGCTCTACGAGGCCATCGCGGGACGGCGCCCGTTTTCCGGCTATCACCAGGCCGCGCTCGAGTACGAGATCTGCAACGAAGACCCGGCTCCACTGCACGAACTCAACGCGTCCATCTCGGAACCGGTGTCCAACGTGGTGGCGCGTCTCATGTCCAAGGCCGGCGCCGATCGCTTCGTGTCGATGGACGCATTCCTCGTCGAGTGGGAAGAAGCCCAGCAGGCCGAAGCCGGTGACTCTGCTCAGACCCGGCTCGTCATCGCCGCCTCACAATTCGACAACGAGACCGCAGACGCGGGTGTGGACTTCGTGGGACGTGCGCTGACCGATCGCATGGCCAACGTGCTCACCGCCGTGGACGGACTCGTGCTGGTGGCCCGCGAAACCGTAGCGTCCCAGGAAAAGGCGCAGCCGGACAAGGTCACTGCGGCGACCATGGTCGGTGCGGGTTACCTGTCCGGAGGGCGCTATCTGGTGCTCGGCGATCAGATGCAGATCACGGCGGAGGTGGTCGCCACCGACACACGCGAGCCAGTCTGGACCGAGCAGTATCGCGGCACCAGGGCGCAGTTGTTCGAACTGCAGGACCAGGTGGCCGCGGACATGTCTTCCTTTTTCAAGACCCTGCTGCCGGGCGGGGAAGAGTTCCTCGAGGCGGCCCTGATCGAGGAGACGGGACCCGATCCGGCGGCGTACAGTCTCTATCGAGAAGCCCGTGAGCTCTACCACAAGGGCGGCAGAGAAAATCTCGAGGCCGCTACGCAGCTATTCGAAGAAGCGCTCGACATTGACGACACCTTCAGCCAGGCGCAGGCCGGACTGGCCGACTGCTACATCAACATGTACATGTGGCGTATCGACCCGCGCCCGACCTGGCTGGACAAGGGCGAACGCGCGGCCCGAAGGGCCCTGCGCATGAACCCCGATACCGCCGAGGCGTATCGATCCCTCGGACGCGTAGCTCAGCACCGGCGTGATCACGAGGACGCCATCGAACACTTCCGAAAGGCCATCGAAATCGACCCCAGGTACTCCGAGGCCATGAACTCCCTGGGCTGGATACACTCGGAGATGAAGAAGTACGATTCGGCGCTGTACTGGGCCAGTGAATCACTCAAGGTCAATCCGGGCGGTACAGAGGCCAATCTCCTGCGCGGCCTGGC
>JAUVRN010000192.1 GCA_030597645.1 Candidatus Zixiibacteriota bacterium | reverse complement strand
GCTCGGAACCGATATCGTGGGCGGCGTATTGACCGTGCCGTCGATCCACATGGAGTCGGTGGCGATCAGACCGCACGAGTCCGTGACGGTGAGCGTCACCAGGATCGTGGTATCGGCGTCGATCTGGACGCAGACCCGGTCGCCCACCAGCGTGCCGCCCGTGACGACGACGTCCAGTGGCTCGCCGTCCGGGTCGCCGTACTCGACAGGACCGACACACAGTTCACCCGGGTCGCACAGGGACACGTTCGTGTCGGCAGGCAGCATCGCGTAGGGAGCCTGGTTGGCAGACAGATCTACACGCACCGTCGTCTGATCACTGGCACCGCACGCGTCGGTCGCTTCCACGGTGGCGTAGAAGGTGCCGGACGAACGGTCGGCCAGGGCCACCGAAGCGTCGATGCAGAGCTGGCTGCCGTCGAGTGACCAGTACCGCGTATCCGTCTTGACCAGACGGAGCGTGATGCCCTGCAGGCCGTCGAGGTCTGATATCGTCACGCCATAGCAGAGTATCGTGTCGATGTCACAGAGATGTGCCGGCCGCGGCTGGCGGATCAATACGCGCGGTGGTGAATTGAAGCGGACCACCACGTCGACCGTGTCGCTGCCGGTGGCACCGCAGGAGTCGGTGGCAAACACGGCGATGGAATACGATCCGGCCGTATCGGCGAAGAAACAGAGCTGAGAACCGTCGAAGATGGCGCCCTCGACGTCGATCTCCACGAGGTCACCGTCCGGATCCACGATCTCCGGAGGTGCAATACAGACCTGCTCCGGACCGCAGACGCTGACGTACTCGACGGGGTTCGGGAAGCTCACGATCGGTGCGGCGTTCATGAACACACTGACCTGCGTAGTGTCGCACGTGGTCTCACCGCACGGGTCGGTGGCACAGAGATAGACTTCGTACGTGCCCGCCGTGTCGGCAAAGAAACAGAGCGCGCCGTCGATGTACTCGGTACCCGCGGATGTGCGGATGGTCAGAGAATCACCGTCCGGGTCGGAGATGGTGATATTCTCAATGCAGACCAGGCCGGGTGCGCAGAGCGCGGTCTCCGGGGCGGGAGGCAACTGTACTATGGGCGCGCGGTTGAGGACGATCTCGATGCAGACGGAGTCCACCACCTCCAGGCTGCAGAGGTCGCTGGCGCCGAAGATCAGGCAGATGGTTGTGTCGGTCGTCGACGGGTCATTGAAGCACACTTCTGCGGGGTTGAAGCACACTTCACCGGTCTCGGGGTCATAGGAGCCCGGGTTCAGGATCTCACGGATCACGACCGGATCGTCATCGGCGTCGATGGCACCCACGAAGAAACAGATGGTGGTGTCGGGATCGCAGACGCGGATGGTCGTATCCGGGATTGAGAACACCAGCTCCGGGAGCGTATTGAACCGGACATGGATGCGGACCGTGTCCTCGATCGGGGCGTTGCAAGAGTCTGCGGCGCGAACGACAAAGAGATATAGTCCGGTTGTGTCGGGAACGAAACACGTCGTTCCGTCAAAGGGCTCGAAGCTGCCGCCCGGCAGGGCCAGGGCAAAGGCGAGCGGGTCGCCATCCGGGTCATCGGCGATCACCTCGAAGCAGATCGAGTCACCCGGTACGCACTGCCGGATCTGCTCATCGGGAACCTGTACCCAGAAGGGTGGCAGGTTGGCATCGACCTCAACGACTACGGTGTCGTAGCTGCTGCCGCAGGAGTCGGTGGCCGTGATCTCAAACTCGTAGGTCCCGGCGCCTTCGGTGAAGAAGCAGAGATCGCCGGATGAGGTGTCGATGTAGCCACCGTTGGACACCGTGACGTCGAACAGGTCACCCTCCGGATCGATGACTGAGAGCGGGCCGACGCAGACCAACTGGGCGCCGCAGATGCCCGCCCGCGCCGAATCGATGGCCACGGTGATGGGCGGCTCGTTGAGCCACACATCCACGCGCGTGGTGTCGCTGGAGACGTTGCCGCAGGTGTCGGTGACCGTAACACCCACGAAGTAGGTACCGGGCTCCGCCGGAGTGAAGCAGAGCGAGCCATCGACATACTCCGCACCGAAGCTCTCGACGGTCAGGGGGCCGCCGTCGGGATTGTCGATGATCACCGGCCCGACGCAGATCTGGCTCAGTGAGCAGGGGGCCAGCGCCGTGTCCGCCGGTGTCGCGACTGCAGCAGGAGTCCTGGAGACCACCTGGATGCAGAGCGAGTCGTAGGTCGTGCCGCACTCATTGGTGGCTTTGAAGATCACGCAGATCGTGGTGTCCACCGTCTCCGGGTGATCAAAGCAGATGGAGTCGGGATTGAAGCAGAAGAGGCCCGTCTCGGCATCGTAGAAACCCGGTACGAGCACCTCTTCCGGCGTGATCGGATTGCCGAGACCGTCTTCGGCCATCACGTAGTAGCAAAGTTGTGTGTCTGGATCACAGACGAACACTGTTGTGTCGGGTGACGAGAAGGTAATGATGGGCGCCGTATTGACCTGTGTTTCCGCCACAATGGTGGCCACGGCGGAGTCGCCGCACTCATCGACGGCCGTGATCGTGATTTCGATGCTGCTCGGAAGGTCTCCGGCGGGCAGGCAGATCGTGCCCGTCAACGGGTCGTACGTGGCGCCTTCCGGCGTGATCGTAATGGTCAGGCTGTCACCCACGTCGGGGTCGCCAATGAGCACGGAGTCGGTCAGGCAGGCGATCAGGTCACCCTGGCAGTACGCCAGGATGGATGCCGCGGGCGCTTCGATGTAGGGTGCACTGTTGATCTCTACCGTGACTACTGCCGTGTCGGAGTCTGTCTGGCCACACTCGTCGATGGCCGTGACAATCAGGGTATAGCTGCCGGACGTGTCCGCGTTCCAGCAGAGCTGGCCATCGATGAGTTCGCCGATGTTGCTGGATACGTCGATGAGCGAATCCGTAGACTGTACGGTCACGGCAACGCAGACGGTGTCGGCGCCACAAAGATACGTGGAGTCTGATGCCTCGATCAGTACCACCGGCGGTGCCGGCGCCACGATCTCGAACGTAAAGGTCTCTTTGGCGGTGGCGCCGCAGGTATCGGAGACGATCAACGTCTGCGTGTACTGGCCCGGGGACGTGACCGGCGAACAGAACGTGCCCGTGGCTGGGTCGAAGGTCCCGCTGCCCATGGTCGAATAGATCAAGGAGTCGTCGTCGGGATCGCCGACGATCCAGCCCTCTGTACACAGAATGCTGTCTTCCGGCAGGCAGAATACCGTCAGCCTGGCGATGGGCGGTATAATGAACGGTGACTGGTTCCACACCACGGTGATACAGACGCTGTCTTCATCCCAGCGTCCGCCCGAGTCGGTGACGCGAATGACCAGGCAGTATTCACCAGTATCCACGGGCGTAAAGCAGATCTGCTGGTTGGTCGTGTCCAGCACGCCGGGGCCGGATTCGAGTGTGACCGTGATACCACCGGAGCCCGGGTCGGTGACCAGGTAAGGAACGCAGATTTCTTCTACGGAACACTGGAACACCGTGGTATCGCTCACGGTGACGGTGTCGTTGCCCCAGGCAATGCGCGGCCCGCAGGCCACACAAGCTTCCTCCAGGTCCATTAGGAAATCCGAGGCGTTGAGGTAGACTCCGTCGCCGCCTCCGTACACGGTGTCCTGGTAAGAGTGTTCGTACGCCAGCCAACTTGATGCGCCATAGTTATGGTTCTTGGTGTTGGCGCCCTTGCCTACACGGAACGGCTGGTTGCCCGATGCCGGGTAGGTCCAAAGATGTGTCGAGTCACTGGCATCGCTCTTGTTTTGTATCTCGATGCCCCTGGGATCGATGTTGTAGTAGTTCCAGTCGCTTCGGTAACTCTCGATCTCCGCGAGTTTCGCCGGATCCGTGATCCGGTCGAAGCGGACGTCGAGCTGGTAGACGTCGCCGGCGTATGCTCCCGCGCCCAGGTTGTCGCCGCCCGGAGCGGTGACCGCGTTGACCTCGGCAATGGTGACGGTCCCGTACAGACGGGCTGTGTTGTCGTCCGACTCCTCGAAATAGACTTCTTCGAAATGGAACGTGACTTCGGTGGTTGCGGCACCGTTGAAGAACCCGTCCAGGCGCAGCCCGTAGGAAGGCGGTGACTGATTGCCGTTTATGGAGCGAGCGCGGTACGCGGATGTGACGTCGGCCCCTGCAGACGCTGTGCAGATGGTGAACAGCGCGAGGAGGGTGGAGAGCCGGAGGATCCTTCTGGAGGTTTCAGGCTGCATGGCTGGTCTAGGGCAGCTCCCTGACCGGACGGTTGAGACCCAGGATGCGCACGGCATAGTTCGAGTACGATCCAGCAATTACCTTACCGAAGGGCGGGGTTGCCCCGGTAGTCAGAATCATATGGCAATCAAGGGCTTACGCAATAGCCGCGGGATCGAATGATGTAGACGGTGCGTCCGTCCTGCACCGGCGTGCACACACAGGTCCCGATGTGCAACGCAGCGCAATCCGGGGAGGCCCGAAATCCATGTATGCGTAAGGCTTCCTTATAACTCCTTTAGTTACAAGATGTTACGACACACTCTCTAACAAGGTGCGCAGGGACGAGGACGAACCGGGCTAACCCTATCAAATCTAGACCCAAATGTGGAAAAGTCAAGGACTTAGCTGACATAAGCGGGGTCTGGCACGGTCGTGTCGCCGTCATTTCAAGAGCAGCATTCTCTTCGTCGCGGTGAAGCCACCAGCCTCCACCACGTAGAAGTAGACGCCCGAGGCCACGACCGAACTCCGGTGGTCGCGGCCGTCCCAGGTGATACTAACCGTCCCGGCATCCGCCTGGCCCGTATACGTCTTTACCACCTGACCCGCGATGTTGTAGATGGTCAATGTGTACGGCGAAGCCGCATCGAGGCTGAAACCGATGCTCGTCTGAGCGTTGAACGGATTGGGAATGTTGCCGGTCAGCTCCACCGATGG